>NZ_LATC01000038.1:0-43477 GCF_001414075.1 Mycobacterium sp. UM_11
CATCACCGCCTACTCACACCCGCCGGCTGGCGCACCCGCAAAAACACCAAAGGTGACACCGTCTGGATCCCCCCACCCCACCACGACCGGGGCCGCCCCAGAATCAACACCTTCCACCACCCCGAAAAACTCCTCCGCGACGGCGACGGCGACGGCGCCGACGATGACGACGACGCCGCATAGCTCAGCCTTGCCGTGACGTCGCCGCCGGCAACGCCATCGGCCGGACGTACCCGCCGATCAGCGTCCGATGCCACCAGGCCCGGTCACGGCGCAGCTCGGCGGGTGTGGTGAACCGATACTCGTAGAGCAGCGCACGCACGTACCGCGGCGGCGCATCGGCAAATGGGTTGCGCCGCAACAGGCGCAGCGTGGGCCGATCGTTGCGCAGCAGCCGCTGCAGGAACGGCGTCAACCACGGCTGCGCGTATCCCGGCGAGATGGCGGCGAACCACATCAGCCAGTCCAGGCGCAGGTGATAGGGCGCCCACTGTCGCGGGAGCCGGCGCACGGCGCCGGGCTTGCCCTTGAATTCGTATTCCTTCCACACCGTCTGGCTCGTCAGGTGGGTTTCGTCGGTGCCTTCGATCACCACCTCGCGGCGGATGCGCCCGATGCTGCCGAACGCGCCATAGGTGTTCACCAGATGAAAAGAGTTGAAAGAGGCGTTCATTCGCTGCCGCGAGGACAACATGTTGCGCATCGGCCAGTAGCTCATGAACAGCACCGCAGCCGCGAACGCGACCACTAGGGCCGCGAACCACACCGGTGTAGCCGAAAACACCGGACGATCGAGCCGGCCGACCACCGCGGACGCCGAGGAATCGTCGATCGCGCTGCACGCCAACAGGATCGTGACCCAGTTGAGCCAGGCGAAGTTGCCCGACGCCACCAGCCATAGCTGGGTGATGACGATGATCGCCGCGGCGACGCTGGCCACCGGTTGCGGCGCGAACAACCCGAACGGCACGATCAACTGCGAGAAATGGTTGCCCGCCACCTCAATTCGATGCAGCGGCTTGGGCAAATGGTGGAAGAACCAGCTCAACGGGCCGGGCATCGGCTGCGTTTCGTGGTGGTAGTACAGGCAGGTCAGGTCGCGCCAGCACGGGTCGCCCCGCATCTTGATCAGCCCCGCACCGAACTCGACCCGGAACAACAGCAACCGGACCATCCACAACGTCAACAGCGGCGGCGCCACTTGGTGATTGCCCAGAAAGATCATCAGGAAGCCGGTCTCCAGCAGCAGCGACTCCCACCCGAACGCATACCAGCTCTGCCCGACGTTGACGATGGAAAGGTAGAGCACCCACAGCGTCAGCCAGAGCAGCATCGCCGCCCACAGCGGCACCGCGTCGGCCGCACCGCCGACGATGGCCGCCGACAGCGCCGCGCCGAACCAGGACAACCCGGAGAACAGCCGATCCGAGTAGCGCAGGTGAAACAGGCTGGGGGTCCGCCAGAACGACTGCCCGGCCAGGAACCGCGGGATGGGCTGCATCCCGTGTTCCCCGATGAGCGCCCGGAATTGGGCCGCGGCCGCGACGAACGCGAGCAGGTAGACCACCGCGACGCCCCGCTCGAGCACCTCTGTGCCGAGCCAATATTCGGGTGCGGAAAACCAGCCCATGGCCGTAACTCCTCGGACGGTGGCGGTCACACAGACCCGCATATCCAGTGAATCAGCCGGTAAACGGCTAGCCAAGCCCCCGAGGCTATTCGGCGCCCGACCGCTCGGGCATCGTCACCGCGGGAGTCAATGCCGCGGTTCCTCCTCCGTCCGCTCCGCGGACGGCATCGTCACCGCGGACGCGGCGAGCACCGCAAGCGAAATCAACGCCAGCAGCTGAACATTCGCCGAATGGCCCGCGTACCCGTCAACCGATCGCCACGGATGCCGCGACAGCACGGCCCCGGCGAGAATCAGCCCGCCCGCGCTGAGCACCATCGCGGCCCGGTCGGGGCCCCGGCGCCGCAGTGCATACCGCAGGCCCAGGGCGGCGCCGATCACCGCGACCCCGGCCACGCCCGCGATCACCGCCCCGCACGCCAGCACCGCGACCGCCGCCGACGGTCCGGGCCGCCACGGTGACGCGGGCACGCCGTCGACCCCCGTGCGACGCGTGCGCCACAGCGCGAGCATGGCCAACAGCGGCAGCAGGGCCAGCCCCACCGCCAGGCCCGCCCGGTACGGCGCGTTGGACGGGAACGTCAGCGTGATGGTGCCGGGGTCGCCCGGGGGCACCACCCAGCCCTGCTGCCAGCCGTTGACGGCCACCGGCGTCAGCCGCGCGCCGGTGCCGGTGCGCGCCACCCAACCGGGGTTGATGCTTTCGGGGATGACCAGCACCCGCGACGTGGGCGACGGGGGCGCCTGCACCTCGCGACGATCCGGGCCCCACGCCCGCCACACCGGGGCCGCGGCGACGGCGGGGGCGCCGGCGTCGGCGGCCGGCGAGGACAGGTCGGCGCCGTCGACGACGAACTGGGCGCCCGGGCTGATCAACAGCTCCTGCTGGCCCGCCGGCAGCGTGATCGGATCGCGGTCGCACGCCTGCGCGGCGACGGGTTCGTCGTCGAGCAGGGCGCCCACGGTGGTGCGAATCGATGTGTGCACGAAGCGGCCCGCGACCGCGATGACCGGGCCGTGGTCGCAGTCGACCGTGATCTCGCGGGCCCGATTGCGGGCGGCGTCGGCGGGCGCGATCGGGTTGCCGTCGGCGCCCAGGGCCGCCACCTCGGCCAGCCCCGGCGGCTTGAGCTGGTCGAAGCCCAACGCGTTGCGGTCGATGACGTCTTCCCAGTCCAGCAGGCTGACGGTGACGCTGTCGGTCACCCGCGGAGTGAGCGAAAGAACCTGCGCCGCACCGGGTTTCAACGCGCGCACCTGCGGGCCGTCGCCCAGGTTGACCGCCACCATCGTCGGGTGGGCGGGCAGCGCGGAGGCGCCGGGCACCAGGCGCAGCCCGGTGACCTGGGTCGGTCGCGGCAGGCTGAGCGTCAACGTGGGCGGCGTCTTGTGCTGCACCACGCGCTGCGGCGCCGTCCACGCGGTGGCCGGGTCGCCGTCGGTCGCCGCATACGCCGAGCCCAGCACGTCCACCAGGTCGGCGTCGCCGCGCGCCCGGGTGGTGTTCGGCTCGGCGATCAGGTCGGCGAGCTTGGGCCCCTGCCGTGGCCGCACCCACACCAGCGGGGTCACCGACATCGGCGCGGGAACGGTCAGCGTCCGGCTGAGGTTGACCGGCTCCTCCGGGGCCAAGGCGATGGGGGCGCAGCGCACACCGTCGGGCGCCCGCGCGCAGCCCGGCCTGCCGAGCAGCTCGGAGCCCAGGTTCCAGCCCGCGATCGCCGAGCCGGGCGGCGGCCCGGGCACCCGCACGGTGTGCCGCAGTTCGACCGGGTGGGCGAATCCCGACGCGTCGTACTGGGTGATCGACAGGTCGGTGATCCCGAATTGCACGCCGGGGGAACCGTCGTCGGTGCCCGCGGCGGTGATCCGCACCCACGGCGTCTCGCCGTAGGGCAGCGCGGAGGCGAGCGGCTTGCCCGGCTCGTCGAACCGCAGGGTCGTGCTGCCGGTCGCGGTTTCGATCAGGATGCGGCGGACCTGCGCGCCGACGGCGGTCGCGCTTGGCGTGAGGGTGATCGCCGCGTTGGTCAGCGGGTGGTCGAAGTCGACCTGCAGCCACTGGCCGACGGCGGACTGCAGCGAGTTGGACACCCACGCGGTCGCCGGGTCGCCGTCGATGGCGGCGACGGACGAGGTGGCCGGCGCGACGTCGGGCATCGCGGTGGAGTCCGACGACGAGCTGGACACGGTGACCCGCCCGCCGCTCCAGGCGCCGACGACCGGGTCGGCCCCGGGGACCGGATAGTCGGGCACGCGGTTATAGGTATGCCGCGCGTCACCCGGGGCCCGGATGGCCGACGAGTGGTGGTCCACCCGGCCGTAGTCGGTTTCGCGGGCCACCGGGGTGTCGGTGACGGTCACCGCAGGCACCGGCAGGCCGGCGCCGCGCGCGTCGGCGCTCATCAGCACCGGCCCCAGCGGCGGCCGGCCCTCGAGCCGGCGCCGCTCGTCGAGGCGCAGCAGCACCTCCGGTCCGCCGTCGACGCGGGGCAGCCGGTCGACGTCGGCGAAGTACGGCGCGCCCGAACCGCCGGTGACCCGATACACCTCGACCGCCGGGTAGCGCGGGCGCAGCCCGCTGTCGGCGACGAACCCCGCCAGGGTCCCGGGGCCCACCGGCGCGCCGAACTGCGCCACCTTCTGCAGCCCCGGCGACCCGTCGATGGCGCGGTGCACCAGGATGGGGCGCGCCGACCGCGACGTATCCGGGTCCAGGTCGTTGCGCAGCACCACATACGAAATGCCTTGGCGCGCAAGGGTATCGGCGAGACCGGGCGAGGGGCGCCCGGCGGCGAACAGGCGTTGCACCGAATCGAGCGCCCGGATGGTTTGCGGCGGGGTCAACGGGATGGAGTCGCGCACCCCCCACGGGCTGCCGCCGAGCACCTGCAACGGCTCGTCGTGGCTGGTGCCCCACACCTGCGTCGCGAACGGCGCCCCCGGGACGACCAACACCCGGCCCGGGGCCGGCGTCCCGGTGTTGTGCCGGTCGAGCCAGTCGGCGGTCTCCTGCCAGTACCGGGGTATGGCGCTGAAAGTGCCCGGCGGGGTCAGCCGGCCGGTCCACGCCAGCGAGGTGCTCACCATCAGCGCCGTCAGCACCACGATCGCGACCGCCACCCGCCGGTCGCGCTCGGGGTGGGCGAACGCGCGCAACCACCCGGGCCGCCGCCCGGGCAGTGGCACCCGGCCCAGCAGCTGGGCCACCCCCAACGCGATCGGGATCCGCACCACCGAGCCCAGCTTGTGCACGTTGCGCAGCGGCGCGCCCCCGGCGTCCAGGAACACCTGCACGGCGTGCGCCACCGGCGAACCCAGCCCGCCGCTGTAGCCGGCGGCCATCAACACCACGCCGGCCAACAGCATCGTCACCAACCGCCCGCGGGCCGGCATCCTCGCGCCGGCCAGCCCCGCCAGCCCGGCCGCCGCGACCAGGCAGGTCGCCAGCACGGCCGCCGAACCGGTCACCAGCGGCGCGCCGGCGGTGGCGGTCGGCGCCACGTACGGGGTCCAGCTGTCGGTGCCGCGCAAGATCTCGGTGAGCGACGACCATTGCGTTGTCACACCGGAAGATTCGATGAAATCGAGGAAGGGCGGGCTGATGGCCCGCAGCATCAGCAGCGCCACCACCCACCACAGCGCCGCCAGCGCCAGCGCCAGCAGCCACCACCCGGTGTAGCGCCACCACAACCGGTTCGGCCGGTGGCAGGCCCACCAGATGACCGCGGGCAGGCAACCGGCCAGCGTGGCGATCGCGTTGACCGCGCCCATCAACGCCACGGCCAGGCCGGCCTGCGCCGCGAGCGCCCGCACCGACCGGTTGGCCGTGCCGCGCAGGGCCAGGATCGTGGGCAGCAACACCCAGGGCGCCAGCATCATCGGCAGCGTTTCCGACGAGATCGATCCCAGCGTGGTCAGCACCCGCGGCGACAGCGCGAACGCGACGGCCCCGATCACCCGGGAGGCGGGGCTGCCGATGCCCAGCGCCTCGGCGACCCGCAACAGCCCCCAGAAGCCGACCGTGAGCAGCAGCGCCCACCACAGCCGCTGGGTCACCCAGCCCGGCACCGCGAGCAGATGGCCGACGGCGAAGAAGGTGCCGTGCGGGAAGAAGTACCCGTAGGCCTGGTTCTGCGCCTGCCCGAACGGCAGCTCGCTGTTCCACAGGTTGGTGGCCCGGGCCAGGAAGCGCAGCGGGTTGGCGGTCAGGTCGAGTTTGGTGTCCGGGGAGATCCGGCCGGGGGATTGGGCGAACGTCAACGCGCAGGCGATCGCCCCGACCAACCACAGCCAGCGGCGCGACACGGGCGCGGCCGGCGACGACGAAGCCGGCGCGCCGGCCTCCAATTCCGCCGCTGAGTCTGACGGCGGCGACCCGCTACACCCGGCTGCGCCGCGCTTGCGATCGCCGCTAGCTACGGTTGCCGTACTCGACCCGGTTGAGCACTGACGACTGCGGATCGCCCCCGGGGAGTGGCGGTTTCGTGTCCTGCTGCACCATCAAGGTGATCCCGAAAATCGCTGCCGCGCCGAGCAACAGGCCGACCACCACGCTCGCGGCGGCGGGCGCAATGATCCGGTTCATCAACGGCTCCTCTATGGCATCTGGGAAAACGGCGGCTTAGCGCCAACCTAGCAGAAGCGCCCTCGGCGTCCCGAGACGCTCGTCAGGGCAGACAGTGCCCGTGAAAGCACCGGTCGCCGTATTGCACCTGGTGTGGCCCGAGCGGGATCAGCGCGGCCGGACCGGCCCGCACCGGGGCCGCACCGTGGTCGGCGACGGCCAGCGTGACGCCGACGGTCGTCGCGACGCCGACCGACAGACCCACCGCAATGCTGGCCGCCGCGGCCAGGGCGAAACCGGTCTTCGCTGGCATCTTGCCCCCTAGCCCCGCTGGCACCAGCCCAGGAGTGCCCCCGCACCCGAAGAAGAAAACCCCCGACGAAACCTCGTCGCTCCCCAGATCCAGAGGCCCGGATAGCGCCATGAAAGCATGGCCCGATGTCATTTTCGCGCACCCTGGCCGTGCTCGCCGTCGTGTCGGCTTTGGTGGCGGGCTGCGCTCACCACACCGGCCACCCGCCCGGCCCGTCGTCGACCTCGGTCAGCAAGCCGGCGGCCGCCCCACCGGCGTGCGGTGACGTCACGACGCTCCCGGTCCGCGACAAGCTGGCCCAACTGCTGATGGTGGGCGTGAAAAACGCCGACGACGCCCGGTCGGTGGTCGACGGCTACCACGTCGGCGGCCTTTTCATCGGCAGCTGGACGGACCTGTCGATCTTCAAGGGCCCGCTGGCCGACATCGCGGCGAAGGCCGGGCCGCTTCCGCTGGCGGTCAGCGTCGACGAGGAGGGCGGCCGGGTATCGCGGTTGCGGGCGTTGATCGGCTCGGCCCCCTCGCCCCGGGAGCTGGCGCAGACCCAGACCGTCGCCCAGGTCCACGACCTGGCGGCCGAGCGCGGCAAGAAGATGCACGACCTGGGCATCACCATCGACTTCGCCCCCGTCGTCGACGTCACCGATTCCAGCACCGGCGTCATCGGGGACCGCTCGTTCGGTGGCGATCCCAACACGGTCACCGCCTACGCCGGGGCGTACGCGCAGGGCCTGCGGGACGCCGGCCTGCTGCCGGTGCTCAAGCACTTCCCCGGCCACGGGCACGGCTCGGGCGACTCGCACACCGGCGGGGTGGTGACGCCGCCGCTGAGCGACCTGCAGAACGTCGACCTGGTGCCCTACCGGACGCTGGTGACCGTGGCCCCGGTCGCGGTGATGCTGGGTCACCTGCAGGTGCCCGGGCTGACCGGCGACGACCCGGCCAGCCTGAGCGCCGCAGCGGTGCGGTTGCTGCGCGACGGGGTCGGTTACGGCGCCCCGCCGTTCAACGGCCCGGTGTTCACCGATGACCTGTCCAGCATGGGCGCCATCTCGGACCGCTACGGCGTCGCCGAGGCGGTGCTGCGCACCCTGCAGGCCGGCACCGACGTCGCGCTCTGGGTCACCACCGACGAGGTGCCCGCGGTCCTGGACCGGCTGCAAAAGGCGGTCGCCGCCGGCGAGCTGCCCGCGCCGCGGGTCGACGAGGCGCTCGGGCGGGTGGCGGCGATGAAGGGCCGCAGCCCCGCCTGCGGCCACTAAGCGGGTCACCGCCGTTGGCACTAGCCGTGTGCGGGCCCCCGCCGTTGCTTACCCTGGAGTCAGATAGACGGGCTAGAGAGGCAAGCGATGGCGGGTGGCACCAAGCGGTTACCGCGCGCTGTCCGCGAACAGCAGATGCTCGACGCCGCGGTGCAGATGTTTTCGGTCAACGGCTACCACGAGACGTCGATGGACGCCATCGCCGCCGAGGCGCAGATCTCCAAGCCGATGCTGTACCTGTACTACGGCTCCAAGGAAGACCTGTTCGGCGCCTGCCTGAACCGGGAGATGGGCCGGTTCATCGATGCGGTCCGCGCCGACATCGACTTCACCCAGAGCCCGAAAGACCTGCTGCGCAACACCATCGTGGCGTTCATGCGCTACATCGACGCCAACCGGGCGTCGTGGATCGTGATGTACACGCAGGCGACCAGCTCGCAGGCGTTCGCCCACATGGTGCGCGAGGGACGCGAAAAGATCATCGAGCTGGTCGCGGGGCTGGTGCGGGCCGGCAGTCGCACCCCACGCACCGACCGCGAGCACGAGATGATGGCCGTGGCGCTGGTGGGCGCCGGCGAGGCCACCGCCAACCAGCTCAGCATCGGTGACATCGACGCCGACGAGGCCGCCGAGCTGATGATCAACCTGTTCTGGCATGGGCTCCGGGGCGCCCCGGAGGAGCGGGAGGCCGCCGTCGCGGCCCGGCCCGAGCAGGGCGGGCCCGGCGCCGCCGGCCGCTAGCCCCTACATTCGTCATGTGGCTCGACCGCCCGCGCGCCCAAACGTCGACTTCTTCTGCGCCGTAGTCATCGTCGGGTTGCTGGCCGGGGCCGCCGGGTTGGCGACGACGTACGTGCTGCGCTTCGTCCAGCACGTCACGTATCACTACACCTTCGGCGCGCTGCTCGCCGGCGTCGCCGCCAGCAGCCCGGTGCGCCGCGCCCTGGGGCCGATGATCGGCGGTGCGTTGGCCGCGATCGGGTGGTGGCTGTTGCGGAGCAGGACCGACGTGCCGCCGCTGGCGGAAACCATTGAACGCCGCGAGCGGATACCTCGGCTGGCCTGGAGCGTCGACGCCATGCTGCAGGTGCTGCTCGTCGGTTCCGGGGCGTCCCTCGGGCGGGAGGGCGCCCCGCGCCAATTCGCCGCGGCCCTGGGCGATTTCGGGACCGGCTGGCTCAAGCGGCTCTCGCCATCCGATCGGGAGGTGTTGCTGGCCTGCGCGGCAGGCGCCGGGCTGGGTGCCGTCTACGCCGTCCCGCTGGCCGGCGCGCTGTTCTCGGTGCGGATCCTGCTCAACACCTGGCGTCCGCGGGCGGTGGGCGCGGCGTTCATCACCTCGAGCCTGGCGGTCGCCGTCGGCTCGGCGGTCACCCGCGACGAGCCCAACCTGCAGTGGCCGGTCGGCGAGTCGACCTACCTGCTGACCGCGCACGGGCTGCTGCTGGCGCCGCTGACCCTCGCGGTGGGGCTGGCCTTCAGCCGGTTGATGGCGGCGGCCCGGCCGGCCACGCCGATGCGGAACTGGGTGCTGGTCCCCGCGCTCGCGGGCGCCGGCCTGGTGATGGGCATCTGCTCGCATTGGTGGCCCGAGTTGCCCGGCAACGGCCGAAGCATCCTGACGGTCAGCCTGGCCAGCGGCATGACGCTGGTATCGGCGCTGGCCATCTTGGCCCTCAAACCGTTGCTGACCGCGTTGTTCCTCCGTGCCGGCGGCGCCGGCGGCATGCTGACGCCCTCGCTGGCCACCGGCGCGGCCGCCGGTGCGGCGCTGGTGCTGACGATCAACTGGGCGACCGGCACCCACCTGCACGTGCCGGCGGTGTCGTTGGCGGGGGCGGCCGGGGTGCTCGCGGTCACCCAGGGCTCACCGATCTGGGCGGCGATCTTCGTCTGGGAACTCGCCCGGCCGCCGGTGTGGTTGTTTCTGCTGTTCCTGCTGACGGCGACCAGCGCCCACGGCCTGAAAGTCCTGGCCAAGGGCCGCGGCCCGACACATTCCGGCTAGTGCCTCAGCACTAAACCGCCCGGACCGTGCCGGTCAGGTACGGGTAACCCTTGGCGATGTTGCGCAGCGAAATGTCCCAGCCGTCATGGCTTTCGTCGATGTAGAGCCCCGCGGTGCCGGGCAACACCAGCGGCTTGCCGAACTTCACCGAGTACTTCACGGCATCCGGCAACCGCGCCTCGATGTTGGCCAATACCGCTGCGGCGCTGAACATTCCGTGCGCGATGACGGTGGGGAAGCCGAACAGCTTGGCGGCGATCGGGTTGGTGTGGATCGGGTTGTGATCCCCGCCGACGGCGGCGTAGCGCCGGATCAGGCCGGGGCTGACGCGCACGACGGTGCTCGGCGGGGGCAGCTTCGGTTGCTTCTGCGGCGGCGGCTTGGGCTCGTCGGACAGGCTGGTGCGTTGCTGGTGCAGGAAGGTGGTCACCTGGTGCCAGGCGGTGTCGTTGCCGACGCTCACCTCGGTCACCAGGTCGACCAGCAGGCCTTTGCGGTGCTCGCGCAGGTTCTCCGCGTGCACCTGCACGCCGACGGTGTCGGTGACCGCGATCGGCCGGTATTGCGTGATGTGGTTTTCGACGTGCACCGAACCCATTGCGGCGAAAGGAAAGTCGAACCCGGTCACCAGCGACATCATCGTCGGGAAGGTCAGCGCGAACGGGTACGTGAGCGGCACGTTGTTGCCGTACCGCAGGCCGGTTACGGCCGCGTACTCGGCCACGTTCGTCTGGTCGATGGGTAGTTCATCGATCTCCACGGTGCGCGTGGGCAGCTGGTTCCCGCGGGGCACCACCGGCAGTGCCCCGGCCGCCGCGCGCAGCATGTTCTTCAGGCCGCTTGGCTGGTTCATCGGGTTCTCCTCGACCTAGGCGCCCAGCATGGCCTGGCCGCAGACGCGAATGACGTTGCCCGTCACCGCGTTTGACGCCGGGCTGGCGAAGTAGGCGATGGCCTCCGCGACGTCCACGGGTTGCCCGCCCTGCAGCAGCGAGTTCATCCGGCGGCCCACCTCGCGGGTGGCCAACGGAATGGCGGCCGTCATCTGCGTCTCGATGAAACCGGGTGCGACCGCGTTGATCGTGATGCCCTTGCCGTACAGCTCCGGCGCCAGCGCCTGGGTGAGGCCGATCATCCCGGCCTTGGTGGTCGCGTAGTTGGTCTGCCCGCGGTTGCCCGCGATGCCGGCCATCGAGGACAACCCGATCACCCGGCCGCCTTCGCCGATGCTGCCGTTGCCCACAAGGCCTTCGGTAAGCCGCAGTGGCGCAAGCAGATTGACGGCCAGGACCGCGTCCCAGCGGGCGTCGTCCATGTTGGCCAGCAGCTTGTCGCGGGTGATGCCGGCGTTGTTGACCAGGACGTCGGCGCGTCCGCCGTGGTGCTCGCGCAGGTGCTCGGTGATCTTGTCGACGGCGTCGTCCGCGGTAACGTCGAGCCACAGCGCGGTGCCGCCAACGCGGCTGGCCGTCTCGGCCAGCGTCTCGGCGGCCGACTCGACGTCGATCGCGACCACGCGGGCGCCGTCGCGGGCGAACACCTCCGCGATGGTCGCGCCGATGCCGCGGGCCGCGCCGGTCACGATCGCGACCTTGCCGTCGAGCGGCCGGTCCCAGTCGGCCGGCGGGGTGGAGTCGGCCTCACCGACGTAGAAGACCTGGCCGTCGACGTAGGCGGACTTGGCCGACAGGATGAACCGCATGGTCGATTCCAGGCCCGTCGCGGCGGGCTTGGCGTCGGGCGACACGTACACCAGCGCCACCGTGGCGCCATTGCGCAGCTCCTTGCCCAGCGAGCGGGTGAATCCCTCCAGCGCGCGCTGAGCGATCCGCTCGTACGGGCTGGCGGCGGCGTCGGGCGTGGTGCCGACCACCGCGACCCGCGCGGAATGGCCCAGGTTGCGCAGCAGGGGCGTGAAGAACTCGTAGAGCCCCCGCAGCCCCTCCGGGGTGGTGATGCCGGTGGCGTCGAAGACCAGGCCGCCGAACTGGTCGGCCCAGCGGCCACCGAGGTTGTCGCCCACCAGGTCGTAGTCCTTGGCCAGGGCGGCGCGCAGCGGTTCGACCACCCGGCCCTCACCGCCGATCAGCAGCGCCCCGGCCAGGGGCGGATCGCCGGGGGAGTAGCGGCGCAGCGTCTCGGGTTGCGGGACCCCGAGCTGCTTGGCGAGAAACGATCCAGGACCGGAATTGACGATCTGAGAGAACAGATCGGAGGACACCTTGGGAGCCACCGGAGCTACCTTCCATATTCTTTCGAAGTCGGGGTATGCCTACCGCACAACCGTATCGAGGACGAACTTACTTCAGAGTAAGAACAGTGGGTAGTATGGCCCAGACGGGCGACCCCAAACCGATAGACCCCAGATAACACGGAGATGACAGTGGCCCCTGCAAGTTCCGAGGCAAGCAACCAGCGCAGTTCGCAGCGGCGGCGAGTCGCCGTCCTGGGCGGCAACCGGATCCCGTTCGCCCGGTCCGACGGCGCCTACGCCGAGGCGTCTAATCAGGACATGCTCACCGCGGCGCTCGGCGGGCTGGTTGACCGCTTCGGGCTGGCGGGCGAGCGGCTGGGCGCGGTGGTCGGCGGCGCCGTGCTCAAGCACAGCCGGGACTTCAACCTCACGCGCGAATGTGTGCTGGGCTCCGAGCTGTCGTCGTACACCCCGGCGTTCGACCTGCAGCAGGCCTGCGGCACCGGCCTGCAGGCGGCCATCGCCGCGGCCGACGGCATCGCGGCCGGGCGCTACGAGGTGGCGGCCGCCGGCGGCGTGGACACCACCTCCGACCCGCCGATCGCCCTGGGCGACAACCTGCGCCGCACCCTGCTCAAGCTGCGCCGGTCCAAGTCCAACGTCGAGCGGCTGAGGCTGGTCGGCACGCTGCCCGCCAACGTCGGGATCCAGATCCCGGTCAACAGCGAGCCGCGCACCGGGCTGTCCATGGGCGAGCACCAGGCGATCACCGCCAAGGAGATGGGCATCAAGCGCGTCGACCAGGACGAGCTGGCCGCCGCCAGCCACCGCAACATGGCCGCCGCCTACGACCGGGGCTTCTTCGACGACCTGGTCACCCCGTTCCTCGGGCTGTACCGCGACGACAACCTGCGCCCGGACTCGTCGGCGGAGAAGCTGGCCAAGCTCAAGCCGGTGTTCGGCGTGAAGAACGGCGACGCGACGATGACGGCGGGCAACTCGACCCCGCTGACCGATGGCGCCTCGGTTGCGCTGCTGGCCAGCGAGGACTGGGCGAGCGCGCATTCGGTCACGCCGCTGGCCTTCCTGGTGGACGCGGAGACCGCGGCCGTCGACTACGTCAACGGCCGCGACGGCCTGCTGATGGCGCCCACCTACGCCGTACCGCGGTTGCTGGCCCGCAACGGGCTGAGCCTGCAGGACTTCGATTTTTACGAGATCCACGAGGCCTTCGCCTCGGTGGTCCTGGCGCACCTGCAGGCCTGGGAGTCGGAGGACTACTGCAAGGAGCGGCTGGGCCTCGACGCGGCGCTGGGGTCGATCGACCGGTCCAAGCTGAACGTCAACGGCTCCTCGCTGGCCGCCGGCCACCCCTTCGCCGCCACCGGCGGGCGGATCCTGGCCCAGGCGGCCAAGCAACTCGCCCAGAAGAAGGCGGAGCAGAAGGGTGGCGCCGGCAAGCCGTTGCGGGCCCTGGTCTCCATCTGCGCCGCCGGCGGCCAGGGTGTGGCCGCGCTTCTGGAGGCCTGACCGACCGCTTCATGAAATCCGTCACACCGGGTTAGCAACCGCGGCTGCGGGGTACCCGTAAGCGCGGATGACCCCGTGTTGTGGTCTGACCCCCCGACCCCGACGGCAATACGGGGCATCCCTGGAACGACCGCCGGTCAGCGCGGACGGGCGTACGAAAATGGCCGCCGCTGGAGTGAGGGGATCCAGCGGCGGCCTTTTTGTGTCGGTGTCGGGACAAGCGAAAGCCCCGCTCCCTTCGGGAAGCGGGGCTTTTGCTTTGCCGGTCAGAAGGCGGCTTCGTCGAGCTCCATGATGTCGTTGTCCAGCGTCTCGATCACCTCGCGGGTGCTGGCCAGCAACGGCAGGAAGTTCTTCGCGAAGAACGAGGCCACCGCGACCTTGCCCTCGTAGAAGGACCGCTCTTCGCCGCTGGCGCCGGCATCCAGCGCCTGCACGGCGACGGCCGCCTGGCGCTGCAGCAACCAGCCGATGACCAGGTCGCCGACGCTCATCAGGAAGCGCACCGAGCCCAGACCAACCTTGTAGAGGCTGGTCACGTCCTCCTGCGCGGCCATCAGGTAGCCGGTCAGCGTGGCCGCCATGGCCTGGACGTCGGCCAGGGCCTTGGCCAGCAGCTCGCGCTCGGACTTGAGCCGGCCGTTGCCGGACTCGCTGTCCACGAACTTCTGGATCTCGCCCGACACGTGGGCCAGCGCCACACCCTTGTCGCGGACGATCTTGCGGAAGAAGAAATCCTGCGCCTGGATGGCCGTGGTGCCCTCGTAGAGGGAGTCGATCTTGGCGTCCCGGATGTACTGCTCGATCGGGTAGTCCTGCAGGAAGCCGGACCCACCGAAGGTCTGCAGGCTCTCGGTGAGCTTGGCGTAGGCCTGCTCGGAGCCGACGCCCTTGACCACCGGCAGCATCAGGTCGTTGACCTTGACGGCGAGCTCGGCGTCCACGCCGTGCACCGCCTGCGCCACCGCCGCGTCCTGGTAGGTCGCGGTGTAGAGGTACAGCGCGCGCAGACCCTCGGCGTAGGCCTTCTGGGTCATCAGCGACCGGCGCACGTCGGGGTGGTGCGTGATGGTCACCCGCGGCGCGGTCTTGTCGGTCATCTGCGTCATGTCGGCGCCCTGCACGCGGGACTTGGCGTACTCCAGCGCGTTCAGGTAGCCGGTCGACAGGGTCGCGATGGCCTTGGTGCCGACCATCATGCGGGCCTGCTCGATGACCTCGAACATCTGCGCGATGCCGTTGTGCACCTCGCCGACCAGCCAGCCCTTGGCGGGCACGTCGTGCTGGCCGAAGGACAGCTCACAAGTGGCCGAAACCTTCAGGCCCATCTTGTGCTCGACGTTGGTCACGAAGACGCCATTGCGCTCGCCCAGCTCGCCGGTCTCGAAGTCGAACAGGAACTTGGGCACGAAGAACAGCGACAGGCCCTTGGTGCCCGGGCCCGCGCCCTCGGGGCGCGCCAGCACCAAGTGGAAGATGTTCTCGAACAGGTCGCCGGAGTCGGCCGAGGTGATGAATCGCTTCACGCCCTCGATGTGCCACGAGCCGTCGTCCTGCTTGATCGCCTTGGTCCGCCCGGCGCCGACGTCGGAACCGGCGTCCGGCTCGGTGAGCACCATGGTGGAGCCCCACCCGCGCTCGGCGCAGATCACGGCCCACTTCTTCTGCTCCTCGGTGCCGAGGTGGTACAGGATGTTGGCGAAGCCGGCGCCGCCGCCGTACATCCACACGGCCGGGTTGGCGCCGAGCAGGTGCTCGTGCAGCGCCCACACCAGCGCGCGGGGCATCGGCATGCCGCCGAGGACCTCGTCGATACCGACCTTGTCCCAGCCGGCCTCGGTAACCGCGCGAACCGACTTCTTGAAGGCCTCCGGCAGCGTCACCGAGTGGGTCTTCGGGTCGAAGACCGGCGGATTGCGGTCACCCTCCACGAACGACTCGGCGATGGGCCCCTCGGCCAGCCGGCTGATCTCGGTCAACATTTCGCGGGCGGTGTCGACATCCAGATCGCTGTAGTCGCCGGCGCCCAAAGCCTGCTCAACGCCCAAGACCTCGAACAGGTTGAATACCTGGTCACGGACGTTGCTCTTGTAGTGGCTCACTACGGTTTCCTCCTCGTTGAGAATGCCACTCGTGGTTGGGTACTACTTCTAAGTTACCCACCAGTAACACCGATAAAGTAACGCTCTCGACAACTTCAACGCAAGTCAATGTGAGCTAAATTTCACTGTCTAAGTAACCAACCGGTTGGGAAGCCCGACCGGGGCCTCTGACCTGCGCCGATAACGAAACGGATCTCAAACTATGGGATGCATCACCACCCTGCCGGTGGTGGATCTGCGCACGTCGGAGGCCCAGCTGCGGCGGGGGTTGCGCGAGGCCGCGCACGAGGTGGGCTTCTTCTACCTGACCGGCCATGCCGTGCCCGATGAGCTGTCGGCCCGCGTGCTGGCGGCGGCCCGCCGGCTGTTCGAGCTGCCCGCGGCCGACAAGGAGGCGGTGGCCATGGTGCGCAGCCCGCACTTTCGTGGCTACACCCGGATGGGCGGCGAGCTGACCCGCGGCCAAGTGGACTGGCGCGAGCAGATCGACATCGGACCCGAGCGCGCCCCGATCGCGGCGCCCGGCAAGCCCGACTACCTGTGGCTGCAGGGGCCCAACCAGTGGCCGGACGCGTTGCCCGAGCTGCCGGGCATCATCGCCGAGTGGGACGCCGCGCTGTCCGCGGCCGCCCGCACCCTGCTTCGGCACTGGGCGGCCTCGCTGGGCAGCCCGGGCGACGTCTTCGACGCCGCCTTTGCCGAAACGCCCGCCACGCTGATCAAGATCGTGCGCTATCCGCGCAGCGCCGCCTCGTCGCAGGGTGTGGGCCCGCACAAGGACTCCGGCGTGCTGACGCTGCTGCTGGCCGAGCCGGGCAGCCGCGGCCTGCAGGTGCGCAGACCCGATACCGCGGAGTGGGTCGACGTGCCGCCCCTGGACGGGGCTTTCATCGTCAACATCGGCGAACTGCTCGAGGTGGCGACCGGCGGCTACCTGCGGGCCACCGAGCACCGGGTGAACCTGGACGGGCAGCCGGCCGACCGCATCTCGGTGCCGTATTTCTTCAACCCGCGGCTGGACGCCCAGATCCCCGTGCTGACGTTGCCGCCCGAGCTGCGGGCACGCGCCCGCCGGGTGACCGATCCCGCCGACCCGATCTTCTCCGTCTACGGACGCAACGCGTGGAAGAGCCGGTTGCGCGCGCACCCCGATGTGGCTTCGGCGCACGGACATTCGGCGGGTAGGGTCGGGGACGAGAATCCCGTTCTCGGCTCAAGGGGCGAATGAATTCCGGTGAACGCGCACACGAACCTGACACCGTCCACACTTCGTGAGGCCTTCGGCCACTTCCCGTCCGGGGTGGTCGCCATCGCCGCCGAAGTCCAGGGCACCCGGGAAGGCCTGGCGGCCAGCACCTTCGTTCCGGTCTCCCTGGAGCCGCCGCTCGTGTCGTTCTGCGTCCAGAACACGTCGACGACCTGGCCCAAGCTCAAAGACCTGCCCATGCTGGGCATCAGCGTGCTCGGCGAGGCACACGACGCGGCCGCGCGCGCCCTGGCCGCCAAGACCGGCGACAGGTTCGCGGGCCTGGAAACGGAATCCCGGGAGAGCGGCGCGGTGTTCATCAAGGGCACCGGCCTGTGGCTGGAAAGCGCTATCGAACAGTTGATTCCGGCCGGCGATCACACCATCGTGGTGCTTCGGGTCAAGGAAGTGACCATCGACGCCGACGTCGCGCCGATCGTGTTCCACCGCAGCACGTTCCGGCGCCTCGGCGCCTGACCGCGGCTACGGGCGCCGGCTGAGTTCCGCCCGGAAGCCCGCTATCCGTTGCTCGATTTCCGCGGCGTCGTCGTGACGGCCGTCCTTGTGCGCGAGATCGGCGCGGACGGACAGCTCGCGGATGGCGGTTCGAATTTCGTTGACGCTGGTGGTTTCTCGCATATCTCCCACGCTGCCTTTCGGAGTTTGGGTTGCTATGCGGGTACCCGGCGCACCGGAAGGGCTAACGCCAGGTCAGCGGCGGAACAGCTTGTTGCCCAGCCACACCACCGGGTCGTACTTGCGGTCGGCGACCCGCTCTTTCATCGGGATCAGCGCGTTGTCGGTGATCTTGATGTTCTCCGGGCAGACCTCGGTGCAGCACTTGGTGATGTTGCAGTAGCCCAGGCCGTGTTCCTCCTGAGCCTGGTTGCGCCGGTCCAGCGTGTCCAGCGGATGCATCTCGAGCTCGGCGATCCGCATCAAGAAGCGCGGGCCGGCGAACGCCTTCTTGTTCTCCTCGTGGTCGCGGACC
The DNA here is from genome assembly GCF_001414075.1 of Mycobacterium sp. UM_11. NCBI lineage: Bacteria > Bacillati > Actinomycetota > Actinomycetes > Mycobacteriales > Mycobacteriaceae > Mycobacterium > Mycobacterium sp. UM_11. The sequence continues at coordinate 17,844 of NZ_LATC01000038.1, forward strand.
ACGTGGCACACGTTCTGGCACAGGAAGCACTCGATGCACTTGCGGAACTCCTGCGAGCGCTGCACGTCGGCCTGCGCCATCCGGTACTCGCCCGGCTGCAGGTCCTTCGGCGGCGCGAACGCGGGGATCTCGCGCGCCTTCTCGTAGTTGAACGAGACGTCGGTGACCAGGTCGCGGATCACCGGGAAGGTCCGCAGCGGCGTCACCGTCACCACCTCGTCCTCGGCGAACGTGGACATCCGGGTCATGCACAGCAACCGCGGCACCCCGTTGATCTCCGCCGAGCACGAGCCGCACTTGCCCGCCTTACAGTTCCACCGCACCGCCAGGTCGGGCGTCTGGGTCTGTTGCAGGCGGTGGATGATGTCGAGCACCACCTCGCCCTCGTTGACCTCAACCGTGAAGTCCTGCAGCGCGCCGCTGGCATCGTCACCGCGCCACACACGCATGGTCGCGTTGTAGGTCATTAGCCTCTCCGTCCTGGATGCTCGGCCAGCTCGTCGTCGGTGTAGTACTTCTCCAGCTCGGAGATCTCGAAGAGCTCCAGCAGATCCGGTCGCATCGGCACCTGGTCCTTGCGGGTGATGCTGATGTCGGGAATCACCTCGTCGCCCCCGGCGGCCTGGCACACCAGCAGCACCTTGCGCCAGCCCGAGTCCATCGCGGGGTGGTCGTCGCGGGTGTGCCCGCCGCGGCTTTCGGTGCGCTCCAGCGCGGCCTTGGCGACGCACTCGCTGACCAGCAGCATGTTGCGCAGATCGATGGCCAGGTTCCAGCCGGGGTTGTACTGGCGGCCGCCGTCGACGTGCATGTTCTTGAACCGCTCGCGAAGCTTGTCGAGCCGCGCGAGGGCCTCGGAGACCTCGTCGGCCTTGCGGATGATGCCCACCAGGTCGTTCATCGACTGCTGCAGCTCGAGCTGCAGCGTGTAGGGGTTCTCCGCCGGCGCGCCGTCGGCCGGTCCTTCGAAGGGGGACAGCGCCCTCTTCGCCGCGGTCTCGACGGCGTCGGCCGAGATGGTCGGACGGCTGCTCAGCGCCCGCACGTAGTCGGCCGCGCCCAGGCCGGCCCGCCGGCCGAAGACCAACAGGTCCGACAGCGAGTTGCCGCCCAGCCGGTTGGAGCCGTGCATGCCCCCGGAGCACTCGCCCGCGGCGAACAGGCCCGGGACCGTCGCGGCGCCGGTGTCGGCGTCCACCTCGACGCCGCCCATCACGTAGTGACAGGTGGGACCGACTTCCATCGGCTCCTTGGTGATGTCGACCCCGGCCAGCTCCTTGAACTGGTGGTACATCGACGGCAGCCGCCGCTTGATCTCTTCGGGCGTCAGCCGGGACGCGATGTCGAGGTACACCCCGCCGTGCGGGGTGCCCCGGCCGGCCTTGACCTCCGAGTTGATCGCGCGCGCGACCTCGTCGCGCGGCAGCAGGTCCGGGGTGCGACGGGCCGAGTCGTTGTCCTTGAGCCACTGGTCGGCCTCTTGCGCGGTTTCGGCGTACTGGCCCTTGAACACCGGCGGGATGTAGTCGAACATGAAGCGCTTGTCGTCGGAGTTCTTCAGCACCCCGCCGTCGCCGCGAACGCCCTCGGTGACGAGGATCCCCTTCACACTCGGCGGCCACACCATGCCGGTCGGGTGGAACTGCACGAATTCCATGTTGATCAGCGACGCGCCCGCCCGCAGGGCCAGCGCGTGCCCGTCGCCGGTGTACTCCCAGGAGTTCGAGGTGACCTTGAACGACTTGCCGATGCCGCCGGTGGCCAGCACCACGGCCGGCGCCTCGAACAGGACGAAGTTGCCGCTCTCGCGCCAGTAGCCGAACGCCCCGGCGATCGTGTCGCCGTCCTTGATCAGCTCGGTGATGGTGCATTCGGCGAACACCCGGATGCGCGCCTCGTAGTCGCCGAGTTCGGCGTAGTCCTCTTGCTGCAGCGAAACGATCTTCTGCTGCATGGTGCGGATCAGCTCGAGGCCGGTGCGGTCACCGACGTGCGCCAGCCGCGGGTAGGTGTGCCCGCCGAAGTTGCGCTGGCTGATCTTGCCGTCCTTGAGGCGATCGAACAGTGCGCCATAGGTTTCCAGCTCCCAGACGCGGTCCGGGGCCTCCTTGGCGTGCAGCTCGGCCATCCGCCAGTTGTTGAGGAACTTCCCACCACGCATCGTGTCGCCGAAGTGGGTCTTCCAGTTGTCTTTCGGGTTGGTGTTGCCCATCGACGCCGCGCAGCCGCCCTCGGCCATGACCGTGTGGGCCTTGCCGAACAGCGACTTGCACACCACCGCGACCTTGAGGCCGCGTTCCCGCGCCTCGATGACCGCACGCAGCCCCGCGCCGCCGGCACCGATGACGACTACGTCGTAGGCATGCCGTTCGACCTCAACCATGGAAACCCTCGCTAGCTAAGTCTGATTGTTCTTCGAATCGCTTTTCAGCCAACAAATCTCAGGTCAGGAATCGTGTTGCTGGCCACCAGCGCGATGTAGAAATCGGTGAGCATCAGGGTGCCCAGCGTGATCCAGGCGTACATCTTGTGCCGGGTGTTGATGTTGCTGACCTGGGTCCAGATCCAGTACCGCACAGGGTGCTTGGAGAAGTGCTTGAGCCGCCCGCCCGTCACGTGCCGGCAGGAATGGCACGACAGCGTGTAGATCCACAGCATGATGACGTTGCCCACCATGATCAGGTTGCCCAACCCGAACCCGAAGCCGTGCGGGCCGGAGTCGGAGTGGAAACCGATGATCGCGTCGTAGGTGTTGATCACCGAGATGATGCCGGCGATGTAGAAGAAGTACCGGTGGCTGTTCTGGATGATCAGCGGGAACCGGGTCTCGCCGGTGTAGTGGACCCGTGGTTCGGCGACGGCGCAGGCGCTGGGCGACTGCCACACCGTGCGGTAGTAGGCGCCGCGGTAGTAGTAGCAGGTGAGCCGGAACAGCAGCAGGAACGGCAGCGTCAGCGCCGCGTACGGCAACCACCACACATCGGGCAGGATCTGGGGCCAGAAGTCGCCGGCCTCGCCGCAGGCCTTGCTCACGCAGGGCGAGTAGAAGGGCGTGAGGTAGTGGTACTTAGGAACGAAGAAGTAATCCTGCTGGAACGCGCGCGCGGTCGCGTAGATCAGGAACGCGGCGAAGCCCAAATCGATCCGCAGCGGCGACATCCACCACCGGTCGGTGCGTAGGGTCCGTTGCGGGATGCGGGCGCGCGTGGGTGAAAAGACACCTGACGCAGGACGGTTCGCCGTGGGTGCGCTCATCTAGTGTTCCTCTTCGAACGGGCTGTTGGTCGAAGGGTACACAGAGAGGACCCCCCTCATTTCCGGGGGGCTTGGGTTATTCGAGGTTGTCAGGACCGGTTGTGACCCCCGACACCCTCGTCGTCGACATCGCGCCAGAATTCGCTGTCGTACTGGGTGTCGGGAATGACGATCTTCTCGCCGGACTGCTGCACGGTGGCGCGCGCCAGGTCCAACTCCGCTATGTCGGTGTCGAGCATTTCGACGTCGGAGATGATCCGGTCGGCGTCGATGACGATGCGCCGCATCGCCGGGCTGTCGCCGTAGCGACTCTTCAGGGAGCCCACGCACCGCCGCAGGCCGCCGATGAGGTCGTGAAGTTCGGCGAGTTCAGTCGCGGTGCTCAACGGATCTCCTACTTGTTTTCAGGGCAGACGGTGTTGCGGATCACAGTACGCCCCCGATAGTAGCCACCGCGGCGGCCTAATGTCGGACGCATGACAGGCCACACCGCCGCCGACCGCGCCGCCGCGCTACTCGCCCTGCACCGCCCGGGCGACCCGGTGATCCTGCCGACGGTGTGGGACGCCTGGTCGGCCCGCCTCGCCACCGGCGCCGGGTTCGCCGCGCTCACCGTGGGCAGCCACCCGCTGGCCGATTCCATCGGCAAGTCGGACGGCGAGGGCATGTCGTTCGACGACGTGCTGGCCCGGGTCGCCCAGATCACCGCCGCGGTCGACGTTCCGGTGTCGGTGGACATCGAATCCGGGTACGGGCTCGCGGCCGAGCGGCTGATCGAGGGATTGTTGAGCGTGGGCGCGGTGGGGCTCAACGTCGAGGACACCGTCCACTCGGAGGGGAAGCGCCTCCGATCCGCCGGCGAGCACGCCGAATTGGTCGGTGCGCTGCGGTCGGCCGCCGACGCGGCCGGGGTGCATGTCGTGATCAACGCACGGACCGATCTGTTCCTGCGCCAGGACGGCGACCCGGCGGATCGCGTCGAGCGCGCGGTGGACCGGTTGGCGCTGGCGGCGGCCGCGGGGGCCGACGTGCTGTACCCGGTGGGCCGCCACGACCCGGAGACGTTGCGGCGCTTGGCCGCAGAGCTGCCGCTTCCGGTCAACGCGATTGCGTTGCCCGACCAGGACGACCCGGCGTCGTTCGGGCCGCTGGGTGTCGCCAGGATCAGCTTCGGCCCGTTCTTGCAGGCGGCGCTGGCCACCCGGGCCAACGAGTTGCTGGCCCGCTGGGCCTAGCCCTGCGGAAACCATTGTGGGACAGGCGAATCCGGCGGGGTCGGTGACCCCGCCGGTTCGTTGCCCACCTATTACTTGGTGATCGCGATCCGCTGCGGCTGGTTTCCGGCGTACGCGCCGGTGACCCGCACGGTCAGCACCCCGGCGTCGTAGGAGGCCGTGATGGCTTCCCCGGTGACGTGGGCGGGCAGGGCGAACGATCGGCGGAATGATCCGTACCGGACCTCACGCAGGGTGCGTCCGTCCCCTTCCCCTTCGTCCTGCACGTGCTGATCCCGGCGTTCGCCGTGGATGACGAGTCGGCCGCGGTCGACCTCGACGTTGACGTCCTTATCGACGTCAACACCCGGCAGTTCGACGCGTACGACCGCGTCCTCGCCGTCCTTGACGACCTCCGCGGCGGGATTGAATCCGCTGGTCACCGACTTGTTCCAGTCCGATGCGGCGGCGGGGCCGAAGAAGTCGCGCAGCCACCGGTCGGTGTCCCAGGCCGGTCGCGACCACAGTGCGAGGTTACTCATGGGGATCTCCTTGTACTTCCTTGAGCTTTGTTGTGGATCTGCTGTGTCCGGCGCCCTTCCGGCCGGCTATAGGTTCAAACATGAGTCGACCACGCTAAAGTTCCACCTAGGCGTTCGCCGTGGGCGAACGAATATTCACAGGGCTCCCTGTGAGTTGTGAGATCCTCGTCATAGGACCGTCACATTGGGCGAAATCGCGGTAATTTCCGGCCGCTAACCTCAAACCCATGGCTGCAGACGGGATTTCGCGTGCGCACTGTGCGGGCCGTCACATCGTCGTAGTCGGGCACGGCATGGTGGGGCACCGGTTTGTCGAGGCGCTCAGGGCGCGCGACACCGAGGGATCTTGGCGCATCACGGTTTTCGCCGAGGAGGCCGACGCGGCTTACGACCGGGTGGGGCTGACCTCGTACACCGAGAGCTGGGATCGCAAGCTGCTGGCGCTGCCGGGCAACGACTACGCGGGTGACGAGCAGGTGCGGTTGGTCTTGAACACCCGCGTCACCGAGATCGACCGGGAAGCGAAGTCGGTGCTGACGGCCGACGGGCAGCGGCACGGTTACGACGCGCTGGTGCTGGCCACCGGTTCCTACGCGTTCGTTCCGCCGGTGCCCGGCCACGAGCTGGCCGCGTGCCACGTCTATCGCACCCTCGACGACCTCGACGCCATCCGGGCCGACGCCCAGCGCACCGTGGCGGCCGGCCGCACCCCGGCGGGCGTGGTCATCGGCGGTGGGCTGCTGGGGCTGGAAGCCGCTAATGCATTGCGCCAGTTCGGTTTACAAACGCACGTCGTCGAGATGATGCCGCGGCTGATGGCCCAACAGATCGACGAGGGTGGCGGCGCACTGCTGGCCAAGATGATCGGCGACCTGGGTATCGAGGTGCACGTGGGCACGGGCACCGAGTCGATCGAGGCGATCGACCACTCGGACGGGGTGTCGTCGGTGCGGGTGCGGCTGAGCGACGGCGAGGTCGTCGACGCCGGGCTGGTCATCTTCGCGGCCGGCATCCGCCCGCGCGACGAGCTGGCCCGTCAGGCCGGCCTGGCGCTCGCCGAGCGCGGCGGTGTGCTCACCGACTTAGCTTGCCGCACAAGCGATCCCGACATCTATGCGATCGGTGAGGTCGCCGCGATCGGTGGCCGGTGCTACGGCCTGGTGGGGCCCGGTTACACCTCTGCCGAGGTGGTGGCCGACCGGTTGTTGGACGGCGCCGCGGAATTCGGCGAGGCGGACCTGTCGACCAAGCTGAAGTTGCTCGGTGTCGACGTCGCCAGCTTCGGCGACGCGATGGGGGTGACCGAGAACTGCCTCGAGGTCGCCATCAACGACGCGGTCAAGCGAACCTACGCCAAGCTGGTGCTTTCCGACGACGCCAAGACCCTGCTGGGCGGCGTCCTGGTGGGCGATGCCTCGTCGTACGGGGTGTTGCGGCCGATGGTCGGCAGCGAGCTGCCGGGGGATCCGCTCGCGCTGATCGCCCCCGTTTCCGGCGACGCGCCGGCGCTCGGAATCGGGGCGCTGCCCGACAACGCGCAGATCTGTTCGTGCAACAACGTGACCAAGGGCGACCTAAAGTGCGCGATCGCCGACGGCTGCGCCGACGTCCCGTCGCTGAAGTCGTGCACGGCGGCCGGCACGTCGTGCGGTTCGTGCGTGCCCCTGCTCAAGCAGCTGCTGGAGGCCGAGGGCGTCGAACAGTCCAAGGCGCTGTGCGAGCACTTCAGCCAGTCGCGCGCGGAGCTGTTCGAGATCATCTCGGCCACCGAGATCCGCACCTTCTCCGGCCTGCTGGAGCGCTTCGGCCGCGGAAAGGGTTGCGACATCTGCAAACCCGTGGTCGCCTCCATCCTGGCCTCCACCGGCTCGGAGCACATTCTCTCCGGCGAGCAGGCCTCGCTGCAGGACTCCAACGACCACTTCCTGGCCAACATCCAGAAGAACGGCAGCTACTCCGTGGTGCCGCGGGTCCCCGGTGGTGACATCAAGCCGGAGCACCTGATCCTGATCGGGCAGATCGCCCAGGACTTCGGCCTCTACACCAAGATCACCGGCGGCCAGCGCATCGACATGTTCGGCGCCCGGGTGGACCAGCTGCCGGAGATCTGGCGTCGGCTGGTCGACGGCGGCATGGAATCCGGCCACGCCTACGGCAAGGCGCTGCGCACGGTCAAGAGCTGCGTCGGCACCGACTGGTGCCGCTACGGTCAGCAGGACTCGGTGCAGCTGGCCATCGACCTGGAGCTGCGCTACCGGGGCCTGCGGGCGCCGCACAAGATCAAGATGGGCGTTTCGGGTTGCGCCCGGGAGTGTGCGGAGGCGCGGTCCAAGGACGTCGGCGTCATCGCCACCGAAAAGGGTTGGAACCTCTACGTCGGCGGCAACGGCGGCATGACGCCCAAGCACGCGCAGTTGTTGGCCAGCGACCTGGACACCGAGACGCTGGTGCGCTACGTCGATCGGTTCGTCATGTACTACATCCGCACCGCGGACCGGCTGCAGCGCACGGCGCCGTGGGTCGATTCCCTCGAGGGCGGCCTCGACCACGTGCGGGAGGTCGTGTGCGAGGACTCGCTGGGGCTGGCCACGGAATTCGAGGCCGCCATGGAGCGGCACGTGCAGAACTACAAGTGTGAATGGAAGGGCGTGCTCGACGACCCGGACAAGCTGTCGCGGTTCGTCTCGTTCGTCAACGCCCCGGACGAAGTCGATTCCACCGTGGAATTCACCGAACACGCGGGGCGCAAAATCCCTGTGTCCATTGGCATGCCGAAGATCCGTACGGGAGCTGGAGATCAATCATGACACTTCTCAACGACATTGCGGTGTGGACGACGGCCTGCGAGTACGACCGTCTCATCCCGGGCCGGGGCGTCGGCGTGCTGCTCGACGACGGCTCCCAGGCGGCGTTGTTCCGGCTGGACGACGGCTCGGTGTGCGCGGTGGGCAACGTCGACCCGTTCTCCGGCGCGGCGGTGCTGTCGCGCGGGATCGTGGGAGACCGCGGGGGCCGGGTGGCGGTGCAATCGCCGATCCTCAAGCAGGCCTTCTCGTTGGAAGACGGTTCCTGCCTGGACGATCCGAACTTCTCGGTGCCGGTGTATCCGGCGCGCGTCACCGCCGACGGATTCGTTCAGGTCGGCCGCTTCGCCGCCTAACGGGTGATGTCGCCGACGAGGTAGCGCTGCATCGTCGGGCCGATGGCGTCGACGATCGCGTCGACGGACATCGAGTGCAGCGGCTCGGATCGGATGCCGTAGCGCATGATGCCGAGGCCGACCAGTTGCGAGGCGCACAGCGACGCCCGGGTGGCGGCCTTGTCGGCGCCGAGCACCTTGAGCAGCGGGCCGAAAACCGGTCCGATGAACATGGATTGCACGGTTTCGGCGGTCTTGGCCATCCCGGTGGAAGCGATCGCGCTCGCGGCGAAGGGGCCGCCGCCCGCGGCGTCCCAGGTGGTGATCAGCATGCGCAGCGTCTGCCGGCCCACCTGGTTGGCCCCGCCGGTGACGATCCGGTCGATGAATTCCGGTGTGCCGAACGGCAACCGCAGCATCTTGGCGACCGGGTCAAGGAGCCCACGCGACGGCTCTTCGCGACGGGGCATGCTGCCAGGATCGTCGGAATCCGACCAAAGATCAAGCGCCGCCGGTCGTCGGCGCGCCTTTGCGTCAACGCGGTCAGGCCGCCGAATTCGGCCGCAAGGCCCGGCCGTGGACCAAGCGCTGCGCGCTCGATCGGCGCGACGCGTGCCGCGCGGTGGGGGCCAGGACCGGCGTCATGGCCCGGCGGAAACGATTGGCGATCAGCCGCGCCAGGCCGGGATGGGTGCCCAGCGGCCGGCTGACCAGATCGGCGCCGCAGGCGTGCAGCCGCTCCTGGAACAGGCCGTCGGCCAGCAGGTAGGAGGCCACCACCACGCGCGCGTCGCCGCGCGCCCGGCGCCTGGCCTGGTCCACCGCCTCGGGCAGCCGCGGGCCGCCGGTGGCGGCGAAAGCGAGGCTCACCCGTGACCCGGTGAGCGCGGACACCAGCGTCGCGGTGGTGTGCAGATCGGCGCGCGCGTGGGGGTCCGACGTGCCCGCCGCGGCGAGAATCACCGAATCACCCGGTCGCCAACCGCATTTGACCAACTGGTCGCCGACGATCCGGGCGATCTGACCGCTCGGGCCCAGCGCCGGCGTGACGATGACCTCGGGGTGCCCGCTCTGCTCGACGTGGGCCGGCAGGTCGGCGCGGACGTGGTAGCCGCGCGACAGAAACGCCGGCAGCACGATGGCGGGCCGGCCCGTCGCCCGCACCCGGGACAGCACCTCGCCGGGCGTGGGGCCCAACACGTCGACGAACGCGACTTCCACCGGTCGGCTGGTCAACGAACTCGCTTGCGCGGCAAGCTCTTCGAGTTGTCGCACACCCTCGGGCCGACGGGTGCCGTGCGCGACCAGGATCAGCGCCATGCCGCGTCCACCCGTTGTTCGGTGGCCAACCGGTAGCCCCGCTTGACCACGGTTGCGACGATGTTCTTGTCGCCCAATGCCGTTCGCAGCCGCAGCACGGCCGTGTCGACGGCGTGCGGGTCGTTGCTGTTGCCGGGCAGCGCCCGCAGCAGGTCACCGCGCGCCACGACGTCGCCCGGGCGTTTCGCCAACTCGCGCAATATCCCCATGCCGGACGGCGAGAGCACCTTGATCGAGCCGTCCACCAGCACGCACGTGCCTCGGATGTCGACCGTGTGACCGGCCGCCCGCACGGTGCACGAACCGAGCAGCGGTAGCTCCTCGGCGACGTGACGGGCCAAGGCGCCCAACCGCATTCGTTCGGGCGATGAGGTCGGTACACCCTTCCGGATCAGCGGCTTGGACGTCACCGGGCCGACGCACATCGCGTGTACGTCGCTGCGCAGCGCCCCCAGCAGCTGGTCTTCGACGTCGAGCTCACGGCTGCGCTCCAGCACCGCCGCGGCCGCGGGCGCCGAGGTGAAGGTGACGGCGTCGAACTGCCGTCCCGCGATCCCCATCACGAGCTGATCGAAGGTGCCGCCCAACGGCGTTGGCTTCCACCGATACACCCGGACGGGCACCACTTCGGCGCCGGCCAGGCGCAATCCGCCCAGGAATTCGGGGAAGGGGTCCCACGCGTCGGCGGCGCCGTGCAGCTGGACGGCCACCCGCTGCCCGGCCACGCCCGAGCGGAGCAGGTATTCCAGCACCTCCTGCGAGGACTCCGATTCCGGCGACCACTCCTCGTGCAGGCCGGCGGCGCGCAGCGCGCCGGTCGCCTTGGGGCCGCGCGAGACGATCCGGGCGGACGACAGTGCGTTGAGCAGCGGGCTGACCAGCCCCCACCCCTCGGCGGCGGCCAGCCAGCCGCGAAACCCGATGCCGGTGTGCGCGACCAGGATGGCGGGGGGCTCGGCGATCAACGCCTCGGTGTTACGGTGCAGTTCGTCGTCGTCGGGGAGCGCGATCATGTTGATCGCGGGCGCGCTGCACACCTCGGCACCCTGGCGGCTGAGCAGCGCGCAGAGCTCCTCGGAGCGCCGACTCGAGGTCACCGCGATGCGGTAACCGGTCAGCGGCGGGGAGTCGGGCTGGCCCATATTTCCTGTGTATGCCTGTCAGATTTCGGTCTCGTTACCTGGCAATTGCTTGCGCATTGCCCACCGTGAGGCCACGCTCACACCCGGGCCAGCGCGGCGGCCGTGTCACCGTGAGCCGCGGCGGGCAGCCGCGGGCGCCGCACGTACACCGCCCAGGTGACGATCGCGGAGACGACATAGGAGGCCAGGAACGCCCAGTACGCCGACGTCCCGGTCCCGGTGGCCAGGTAGGACTGGCGCAGCGCGAGGTTGATGCCCACGCCGCCGAGGGCGCCGACCGCGGAGCAGACGCCGATCAACGAACCGGACCTCGCGCGCGCCCAGTGCCGCCGCTGCGCCTCGCTCATCTCCAGGGCGCGGCTGCGCACCTCGTAGACCGAGGGGATCAGCTTGAACACCGAACCGTTGCCCATCCCGGACAGGACGAACAGCACCATGAAGCCGGCGACATAACCGGCCACGCTGGTCGAGTGCGCCGCGCGATCGTCGAAAGTGCTGATGCCGACCAGTAATCCGGCGCCCAGGGTCATGCCGGCGAGCACGGCGAGCGTGACCCGGCTGCCGCCCTTGCGGTCGGCCAGCCGGCCACCGTAGATCCGGGCCAGGGAGCCCAGCAGTGGGCCGAGGAAGGCCACCTGCGCGGCGTGCAGGGCGGCATGCCTGGCGCTTTCGCCGTGGGCGAGGAAGTTGACCTGCATCACCTGACCGAAGGCGAAGGAAAACCCGATCCAGGAGCCGAACGTGCAGATGTAGAGCAGGGAGATGACGTAGGTGTCGCGCTCGAACAGGATCGAGCGCATCGTGTTCAGCTCGGTGCCGTGGCCGACGTTGTCCATGAACAGCGCGGCCGCGACGCCCACCACGGCGAGCGCCAGCAGATACACCGCACACACCCAGTACGGCGCCTCGTGCCCGGCCGTGGCGAGCACCAACAACGCGACCAGTTGGATCACCGCCACCCCGAGGTTGCCCACGCCGGCGTTGACGGCCAGCGCCGAGCCCTTGAGCCGCTGCGGGTAGAAGACGTTCACGTTGGCGAGCGAGGCCGCGTAGTTGCCGCCGCCCAGGCCGGTCAGCGCGGCGCAGACCACGAAGGGCCACAGCGGCAGCCCGGGATTGGCCAACAACACGATGGTGCCCGCCGTCGGGATCAACAGCACGAAGGCCGAGAAGACGGTCCAGTTGCGGCCGCCGAAGGCGGCGATGCCCAGGGTGTAGGGGATCCGGGCCAGGCCACCGACCAGCGTGGCGACTGCGCCCAGCAGCAGCTTGTCGCCGGCGGAGAAACCGTAGACGTGCGCCGGCATGAACAGCGCCATGACCGGCCACAGGGTCCAGACCGAAAAGGCGACGTGGTCGCCGGCGATGGTGCACAGCAGGTTGCGGCGGGCGATCTTCTTGTCACCGGCCTCCCAAGCCCCCGTGTCCTCCGGATTCCAGTCCGCGATGCTGTGATTGCGGGCCATCCGATCGTCACCTTTCGTCGACCGCGCTGGGGTGCATGAATTCGACTGCGCGCGTTGGGAACTGGTCTGCATGCGGGCGCGCCGAACGAAGAGGCATGCCCCGCGGTGTATTTCGATGCTCACATTCGGACCGGGGACGGGTCAACTCAAACGGGCGTAAATCGGCTGTTAGTTGATTACCAGTTATCTGGTAAGTCCCTGTAGACCGAACATGGTGAAATCACGTCCCGATCAACGTGATTCGACCCCGGATCCGCAATTGCGTGTGAGCTGGACTACATGCCCTCGGGCGAGGCCTACGAGAACGGCCAGTCCGCGGCGCCGGACTGCGCATGGGCGCCCACCAAAATCCTCGGGCGGGACCAGTGCAGGCGCACCGACTGCCCGGGACGCACCTGGGCGATTTTGTCGATGTCCTCGTCGATCACCACACCCACCACGGGGTAGCCGCCGGTGACGGGATGGTCGGGTCCCAGGATGACCGGTAAGCCGTTGGGCGGCACCTGAATTGCGCCGCGGGTGGCACCCTCGCTGGGCAGCTGCCGGTCCGGGTAGCAGTACTGCAGCGGGCGGCCGACCAGTCGCATCCCCACCCGGTCGCTGCGATCGGACGCCACCCAATCGTTGTGCACCAGCAGATCGGGGTCGACGAACCAATCGTCACGCGGGCCGGGCACCACCGCCAGCTCGACCACGCTGCCGGTGATCGCGGCCACCGGGGCCTGGTCCAGTTCGGGGTAGTCCGGGGTGTGCTCCCCGACGGGGAGCCGATCTCCGGCCCGCAGCGGCGCCGGGCCGATGGCGGACATCACGTCGTAGCTGCGCGAGCCCAGCACCGGCTGCACGCCGATACCGCCCCGCACCGCCAGGTAGGTTCGCAGCCCGGCGCGGGGCGTGCCCAGGGTGATCACCTGGCCGTCGCGGACATGCTGAATGCTGTTGGTGCCGAACTTGATTCCGTCGACGGTCGGGTCGGTGTCGGCCCCGGTGACCGCGACGTCGATGCCCCCGCCGCGGACCCGGGCCGCGAAACCGCCGAAGGTCACCTCGACGGTGGCGCGGTCGGTGGGGTTGGCCACCAGCCGGTTGGCCAGTTGATGGGCGCGGCGGTCGGCGGCCCCGGACCGGCTCACGCCGAGGTGGGCGAGCCCGGGCCGGCCCAGGTCCTGGACGAGGGCGAGCGGTCCGGTGCGAAGGATCTCGAGGGTTATCACGGCGATCTCCTTGCTCAGACGGCCCGGAATTGAACCCACATGCCCTGCGTCAGCAGCGCGGGGTCGGGCCGCTCGATGTCCCACAGGACGGCGTCGGTGCGGCCGATCAGTTGCCAGCCGCCGGGCGACCTACGCGGGTAGACCGCGCTGAATTCGCCGGCCAGTCCCACCGAGCCGGCGGGCACCGCGGTGCGCGGCTCCGAACGGCGCGGCACCCGCAGGCGCGCGTCACCGTCGACCAGATACGCGAAACCCGGGGCGAACCCGCTGAATCCGACCCGCCACAACGAACCGGTGTGGGCGTCGATCACCTGCGCGGTGGTCAGCCCGGTGACCTCGGCGACCTCGGCGAGATCCGGGCCGTCGTAGACCACGTCGATGACGACGTCGGCGCGCCGATCCGGCTGGGGGGCGTCCCCGGCGGCCACCCGCATCTTGCGCAGCCGCTGACGGATCACGCCTTGGCGCCGCGGGGAGTCCAGTTTCACCAGAACCGTCCGGGCGGCCGGGACGATGTCGACGACGCCCGGCAACGCCGCCTCGCGCAACTGCGCCGCCCACGCCAACACCTCGGCGGTGCTGCCGCATTGCAGCAGCAGCGCGCTGTCGCCGAAGTCCAGAACCGTGTTGCCGACCAGTTCCGTCGGCAGTCCCTTGGACACGTTGTCGGTAAGGTCGGTCACGCTCATACTCGACGGTAACCTCCCCATCGCGGGGCGGGCGAGGGGCGAGCGAGGGATTTTCGAACACTGCCAGAGGTGCCTTAGCAAACGTTCAAACGCCACTGGCGCTCAGGCGATCTAACCGAGGATTTTGTAGATCAGCGGCGGCAGTTGATCGGCGACCAGTTGGTAGCTCAGGGGCGAGGAAAAGGCGATCGCGCCGGCCTGCTCCTTGGTGGTGAAGATGTGCCGGTACTGCGCGGTGGCCTGTGCCGCCGCCACGTCGGGGTCGGCGAGCAACGCCTTCTGGTCGTCCGGGCTCTCGGTCGTCCAGATGATCACATCGGCGGAATCGAGCACCGCCTTGACGTGATCGCGCGGGATGACGGCGCGGTGGTCGGTGCCGAAAGACCTGATGCTGTCGGCGATCACGAGACCCATCTGGTTGAGGAAGTCCGTGCGCCAGCCGGCCATGGTCGCGACGACGGTGCCCTGCCACAGCGCGCCCTCCATCAGCAACGCCTTCTTGCCCGTCCAGACCGGGTGTTCCTTGCCGACCGCGGTGAACTTCTGGTCGACGGCGGCGATCTGCGACTTCATCTGGTCGGCCAAAAATACCGCCTGGCCGATGGTGGTCGCCTGCTCCTTCCAGGGTTCGAAGAAGGCGTCGCCGTCCGACTGCGGCACGGTCGGGGCGATCGCGGACAGCTTCTTGTAGGTGTCGGCGTCCACCCCCGCGTTGACGGCGACGATCAGGTCCGGTTTGAGGCCGGCGATCTGGTCGACCGGGATCCCGTTGTCGAGGTTGAGCACCACCGGCTGCGCGCCGCCGAGCTTGGGCTGGGCCCACGGCCACACCGCGAACGGTTGATCGCCGAACCAGTTGGTCACCGCGATCGGCACCACCCCGACCGCGAGCAGGTCGTCCTGCTCGGTATAGCCGGCGCTGACCACGCGCTTGGGCGGTTCCTTGATGACGGTCTGGCCGAAGAGGTGGTTGATCGTCACGGCTTTGCCACCGGAGGTGTCCGAGGGCGGTTTGCCCGACGAGCACGCGGCCGTCGCGCCGGTGACCCCGGCGACCGCCGCAGCCCCCGCGAGCTGCAAGAATCCCCGTCGATTCCAACCGTGGCGCATCGCGTGAGATTAGCGCGTCACGCGCCCGCAGCGCCCGTCGCCGCGCGGTTGCGCCGCTCAATCCAGCGGCATGCCGGCATCCAGGAAGTCCAGGGCCCGATAGATGGTGTCGGCCGTTTTCGGCGCGCTGTCGAAGGCCGCCATCATGGCGCCGACCATCGCGCCGACGAACACCCGAACCTCGAAATCGGTTGCGCTACGGCCTATTCGGCGACCGATCGCCTCCGCCATGACGTTGACGGTGCGGTAGTACTCGTCGTAGAGGGCGGCCTTGAGTTCGGGTATCGAGAAGATCAGCCGCTGGCGGGTGTTCTCGAACTCGAGTTGCTCGGGGGACAGGCCGGCCATGGTGGTCGCGTAGGCCCGCCGGATGGCCTGGCTCGGTGACAGCTCGGGCGGCTGGGCGTCGAACGCCGCCAGGATCAGCGGATCGAGGTCGTCGGCGAGCAGCAGCGATTCCTTGGACCCGAAGTACCGGAAGAACGTGCTGGGCGACACCTCGGCGGCCTCGGCGATCTGCTCGACCGTGGTGGCGGCGTAACCGTTCGCGTCGAACAGGCGGAACGCCTCGCGCCGCAGGGCGTGGCGGGTCTTGATTTTCTTGCGTTCCCGCAGCCCGAGCCGCTGGTCAGTCGCCTGCATGCGGCAATTCTCCCGCATCGCGGGGCCAAAAAGTTCTGACAACGGGCGAATGGCCGCTGCGAGATCCACGTATCTCCGGCGTAACTGCGGACACGCAGACCGGTAACAGTCCTTTCCTAGCGTCGGGACCGTGACCATGACGACCTCCGCAGAGCCGACCACGCCGGTCCTTGCCCCCGCGCCCGAGCGCCCACCGCACCGCGGCGGGCACTGGATCGACGACTGGCGCCCCGACGACCCCGAGTTCTGGGAGACCACCGGCAAGCCGATCGCCCGCCGCAACCTGATCTTCTCGATCTTCGCCGAGCACGTCGGGTTCAGCGTGTGGATGCTGTGGAGCATCGTCGTCGTCCACATGACCGCCGGCGCCCACGGGCACCCGTCGGCGTCCGGCTGGGCGCTGTCCGCGAGCCAGGCGCTGTGCCTGGTCGCCGTGCCCAGCGGGGTGGGCGCCTTCCTGCGCCTGCCCTACACGTTCGCGGTCCCGCTGTTCGGTGGCCGCAACTGGACCACCATCTCGGCGGCCCTGCTGTTGATCCCGTGCGCGCTGCTGGCCTGGGCGGTCGGCCATCCCGGGCTGTCGTTCGGCGTGCTGGTCGCGATCGCCGCGACCGCGGGCTTCGGCGGCGGCAACTTCGCCTCGTCGATGGCCAACATCTCCTTCTTCTACCCGGAGAAGGAGAAGGGCTGGGCGCTGGGCCTCAACGCGGCCGGCGGCAACATCGGGGTGGCCGTGGTGCAGAAGATCATCCCGCCGATCGTCGTCGCGGGGGGCGGGGTGGCGCTCTCGCGCGCCGGCCTGTTCTACGTGCCGCTGGCCGTGGTGGCCGCGGTGTGCGCCTTCCTGTTCATGAACAACCTGTCCGAGGCCAAGGCCGACGTGAAGCCGGTCTGGCAGTCGCTGCGCCACCCCGACACCTGGGTGATGTCGCTGCTCTACATCGGCACGTTCGGCTCGTTCATCGGCTACTCGGCGGCCTTCCCGACCCTGCTCAAGACGGTGTTCGGCCGCGGCGACATCGCCCTGACCTGGGCCTTCCTCGGCGCCTGCATCGGGTCGGTGATCCGGCCCGTGGGTGGGAGGCTGGCCGACCGGATCGGCGGGGCGCGCATCACCGCGGCCAGCTTCGTCATGCTGGCCGCGGGCGCCTCGGCGGCGCTGTGGTCGGTGCACGCCAGGAACCTGCCGTTGTTCTTCGCCAGCTTCATGTTCTTGTTCGTCGCGACCGGCATCGGCAACGGCTCGACCTACCGGATGATCTCCCGGATCTTCATGATCAAGGGCGAGCTCGCCGGCGGCGACGCCGACACCATGGTGCACATGCGCCGCCAGGCCGCGGGCGCGCTCGGCGTGATCTCGTCGATCGGCGCCTTCGGCGGGTTCGTCGTGCCGCTGGCGTACGCCTGGTCGAAGTCGCAATTCGGCAGCATCGAACCCGCGCTGCGGTTCTACGTCGCCTTCTTCCTCGCCCTGCTTGTGGTGACCTGGTACCGCTACCTGCGCAAGAAGAGCGGCTCCAACGCCCTGGCGCGGGCCGGGGTGTAGCGCGGCCTCACGGGCGCTGCCTGCCGCCGTAACCCTCCCAAGGGCTGTAGTCGGCGATCAGGTCTTCCTGCGGAGGCCGCTGGTCGGCCGGCACGTGCTGCAGGTTGATCCGGATCCGGTACCAGATCGAACTCGGCCCGCGCATGCCGTCGACCAGGACGTCGGCCGGCTGCAGCAGGCGCGACGCCTCCGGGTAGCGGCCGCGCCAGGTGTCCAGCGCGGCGAGCGCCTCGTCCTTGGTCTTGGTGCGGGCGATCTCGATGAGCGGCATCACCGACCGGCGCCGCCCGGCGCTGCTGCCGCCGGATCCCCTGGGCGCGCGCTCCGGGGGGCCCATCTCCTCGGCCAGCACCAGCAGCCGGTTCAGGTCACCGACGGCGTCGTCCATGCCCGCCCACGGGTCGCCCATGGCGGCGAACCGCTCGGGCACCGTGTCGATGGTGAACTCCTCGGGCCGGCGCTCGGTGACTTCGTCCCACAGCAGCGGCGTCGACACCCGGGCGTCCGGCGTCGCCCGCACCGAGTAGGCGGACGCGACCGTGCGGTCCTTGGCGTTCTGGTTGAAGTCGACGAACACTTCTTCGCCGCGCTCCTCCTTCCACCAGCGGCTGGTCGCCGCGTCGGGGATCCGCCGCTCGACCTCGCGGGCCACCGTCTGGGCGGCCAGCCGCACCTGCCGGAACTCCCAGTGCGGGGCGATCCGGGCGTAGATGTGGAAGCCGCGCGAACCCGACGTCTTCGGCCAGGCGACCAGGCCGTAGTCCTCCAGCACCTCGCGCGCCACCAGGGCGACGTCGACGATGCGCTCCCAGGAGACCCCGGGCATCGGGTCGAGGTCGACCCGCAGTTCGTCGGGGTGGTCGAGGTCGTCGGCCAGCACCGGGTGCGGGTTGAGGTCGACGCAGCCCAGGTTGATCGCCCAGGCCAGGCCGGCGGCGTCGCGGATGACGGCCTCCGCGGCGGACGTGCCCCGGGCGTAGCGCAGTTCGGCGACGTCGACGAAGTCGGGCCGGTTCTGCGGCGCGCGCTTCTGGAACACGGCCTCTTGCGCGATGCCCTTGACGAAGCGTTTGAGGATCATGGGCCGGCCGCCCACGCCGCGCAGCGCCCCGTCGGCGACGGACAGGTAGTAGCGGACCAGGTCAAGCTTGGTCCGCGGCCCGGCGTCCCCGTGCGTCTCGAACACCACCTTGTCGGGATGGGTGATGGTCACGCGATGCCCGGCCACATCCAGCGAAACCGGGCCCATGTTCATCATCGTAAGTCGATGGGTACATACCCCTGGTATTGCGACGGACGTCACATAGGGTGGGATTCATGCCTAATCTGATCGGCCTGCCGGGGCAGGCAGTTGCCAAGGTTCAGCAGTACTTGGAGCGCGGCTCGGCCGAACTGCACTACGTGCGGAAGATCTTCGAGGCGGGTGCGTTCCGGCTGGAGCCGCCGCAGAACTACGCGGCCATGGCCAACGACATCTACAAGTGGGGCGAGTTCGGCATGCTGCCGTCGCTCAACGCCCGACGCCATCCCGATCGGGCCGCCTGCATCGACGAGGACGGCGAGTTCAGCTTCAAGGAGCTCGACGACGCCGCCCACGCGGTGGCGAACGGCCTCATCGAGATGGGCGTCAAGGGCGGTGACGGGATCGCGATCCTCGCCCGCAACACCCGCTGGTTTTTGATCGCCTACTTCGGGGCGGCCCGGGTCGGCGCCCGCATCATCCTGCTCAACAGCGAGTTCTCCGGGCCGCAGATCAAGGAGGTGTCCGAGCGCGAGGGCGCCAAGCTGATCATCTACGACGACGAGTACACCAAGGCCGTCAGCAAGGCCGAGCCGGAACTGGGCTTCCTGCGCGCGCTGGGCACCAACCCCGACGCCGACGAGCCGTCGGGTAGCAAGGACGAGACGCTGGCCGACCTGATCGAGCGCAGCAGCTCCGAGCCCGCCCCGAAGGCGAGCAAGCACTCGTCGATCATCATCCTGACCAGCGGCACCACCGGCACGCCGAAGGGGGCCAACCGCAGTACCCCGCCGACGCTGGCGCCGATCGGCGGGATCCTGTCGCACGTGCCGTTCAAGGCCAACGAGGTGACCTCGCTGCCCGCGCCGATGTTCCACGCCCTGGGTTTCCTGCACGGCACCATCGCGATGTTCCTCGGTTCGACCCTGGTGTTGCGGCGTAAGTTCAAGCCGCCGCTGGTGCTCGAGGACATCGAGAAGTACAAGGTGACGGCGATGGTCGTGGTGCCGGTGATGCTGTCCCGGATCGTCGACGCGATCGAGAAGATGGACAAAAAGCCGGACTTGTCGAGCCTGAAGATCGTGTTCATTTCGGGATCGCAGTTGGGCGCCGAGCTGGCCACCCGCGCGCTCAAGGACCTGGGTCCGGTGATCTACAACATGTACGGCTCGACCGAGATCGCGTTCGCGACCATCGCCGGGCCGAAGGACCTGGAGAAGAACGCGGCGACGGTCGGGCCGGTGGTCAAGGGCGTGAAGGTGAAGATCCTCGACGACAACGGCAAGGAGAAGCCGCAGGGTGAAGTCGGGCGGATCTTCGTCGGCAACGCGTTCCCGTTCGAGGGCTACACCGGCGGCGGTCACAAGGAGATCGTCGACGGCCTGATGTCCTCGGGCGACGTGGGTTATTTCGACGAGGACGGGCTGTTGTACGTCAGCGGCCGCGACGACGAGATGATCGTCTCCGGCGGCGAGAACGTCTTCCCCGCCGAGGTCGAGGACTGTCTCAGCGGGCATCCCGATGTCGTCGAGGCCACCGCGATCGGCGTCGAGGACAAGGAATGGGGCCACCGGCTGCGCGCCTTCGTGGTCAAGAAGGACGGTTCCGACGTCGACGAGGACACCCTCAAAAAGCACGTGCGGGAGGAGCTGGCCAGGTACAAGGTGCCGCGCGAAGTCATCTTCCTCGACGAGCTGCCGCGCAACCCGACGGGCAAGGTCCTCAAACGCGAGCTGCGTGAGATGGAAATCGACTAGTCGGGCGACTTAGCGCCGGTCCTTGATGGCGCGGGTGATCTGCGCCGAGAGCTTGGGGTCGACCAGCAGCTGGTCGATGAGCGCGGTGAGGACCTCTTGTCCGGTCACCCGGGCGACGCCCAGGCGGTCGGCCGCCTCCCGCTGCCAGATGTCCAGCGCGCGATGGGTGGCCGCCGACAGGTCGACGGTGCGCCGCGTCCGCTGGCCCCGTCCGGCCTGGCCGGCCGCGGGCTGGCCGGCCATCCGCTGGGGGCTCTGCTGGCCGAGCCCGGTGAGGCGCTCGGTGGGCGCGGCGTCTCCCGCCGGGCCGGCCGACGGCGAAGGGCCTCGGAACGTGCCTGCGCCGGGTCCGATGTGGCTGGGGTTGAAGTTCACTGCGGCGGTCGTCCTCCGGTGAGTGGCCAATCAGTAAATCAGCCCGCGAGTGTGTCAATACTGATTCTTCCACCGACGGCGTCGTAAGTCGCGCCCCCTTGCCAAACGTCCCGCGCGCGCGTTCGCGGCGACCGGCCCACCAGCGGCGTTCTCCAGCAAATGTAAAGAGATAGCTGACCGGCGCGCTTCTTCGCCGCTGCCGTCGGGGTCTCAAGTGGTTCGGTTATCCGTAATTCAGTCGATCCGCCGATACGTAAGAACGGAAATCCGTATATCAGTATATGGCTCTCTAACAGCTGTTATCGAAACATTACCGGATTCAGTATCGGGCAATATCCTGATATATGGAACTCAGGAAAATAAACACTTTTGCCATTTGTTACATAATTCACAGCTTTATTCGGGTGTGGCCGCATTGTTTGCCGGGAAACTTCTGGCTAACGTTGGTTTCAACGTCGATTTCAAAGGGTCCTGGAAAGGGTTGGCGATGATGATCTCGTCACGACCGCTGCGCTACGCGGTCGGGGCCTCCGCGATGGCCGGGGCGCTGCTGTGCGCTGCCGGCCCCGCGGCCCACGCCGCTCCCGTGCCAGGAACCCACACCAGCTTCACCACCACCGGTCCGCACGGCGCGCCCGGTGGACCCGGAATCATTCCGGACCGGCCAGGCGGGGGTCATGGCGGCCACGGATGGGGCGGCGGCCACGGATGGGGCGGGGGAGGCCACCGTGGTTGGGTATCGGGCGACCGCGGATTCTGGGCACCCGGGCGCTGGTGGAACTGGTGGTGGTGAACCACCTCCCGTGGTAACCGGCCAGCCTTGGCGTGCCGATCCACAATAGGCTGACCGGCCCACGGGATTTGGGGGACCCATGCCGGCCTGACCACCCCTCAGGTCGGCATGGCCCTCTCCACGGCCAAAGCGCAAGCGCGCGTTAGGGATCGCGGGGCAGTCCGAGCAGCCGCTCGGCGATGATGTTCAACTGCACCTCGGAGGTGCCGCCGTAGATAGTGGTCGCGCGGCTGGCCAACAGGTATTCGCCCCACATGCCGGCCGGTTCGTCCGTGCCGCCGATCGCGGCGTCGGTGCCGAACGAGGACACCGCGAACTCGGCGTAGCCCTGCCCGGTGCGCATCGACAGCAGCTTGGAGATCGCCGCCGACGGCATGGCATCGCCGCCGGCCAAGGTCAGCAGGGTCGAGCGCAGGTTCAGCACCTTGGCGGCGTGGCCCTCGGCGATCAACTGGCCCGCCCGGTGCTGCGCGACCGGGTCGAACTGCCCCTCGCGAACGAAGTCGACGAACTGGCCCAGCGTGGCCAGGAAGTTCGCCTCACTGCTGCCGATCGAAACCCGTTCCGCGGTAAGGGTATTGCGGCTGACCTCCCAGCCCCGGTTCACTTCGCCGAGCACGCATTCGTCGGGCACGAACACGTCGTCGATGTAGACGGTGTTGAACATCGCGTTGCCGGTGAGCTCGCGCAGCGGCTTCACCTCGACGCCCTCGCTGTGCATGTCGAGCAGGAAGTAGGTGATTCCGTTGTGCTTGGGCGCCGACGGGTCCGTCCTGGCCAGCAGCGCGCCCCACTGGGACAGCTGCGCCGCCGTGGTCCAGATCTTCTGGCCGGTGATGCGCCAGCCGCCGTCGGTCCGCGTCGCCTTCGTGCTCAGCCCCGCGAGGTCCGAGCCGGCGCCCGGCTCGGAGAACAGCTGGCACCAGATCATCTCGCCGCGGAAGGTCGGCGGCAGGAATCGCTGCTTTTGCTCCTCGGTGCCGAAGGCCACTATCGACGGGATGATCCACGTCGCGATGCCCATCTGCGGCCGCTTGACCCGCCCGGCGGTGAATTCCTGGGCGATGATGATCTGTTCGACCGGGCCGGCGGCGCGGCCCCATGGTTTCGGCAGGTAGGGCAGCGCCCAGCCGCCCTCGGCGATGGCGACCTTGCGCTGGTCGCGCTCCATCGCCTTGAGCGCGCCGACCTCGGCTCGGATCTCCTCCCGCAGTTTCTCGGTGTCGGGGTCGAGGTCGATGTCGACGGTCCGCATGCCGGTGCCGGTGGCGGTGTGCACCACCTTCTGCGGGTACTCCGAACCGCGGCCGAAAGAGGCGGCCAGCATCAGCGCCCTTCGGTAGTACACGTTCGTGTCGTGCTCCCAGGTGAAGCCGATCCCGCCGTGCACCTGGATGCAATCCTGCGCGCACCGCTGAGCGGCCGCGGGCGCCAGCGTCGCCGCGACGGCGGCGGCGAACTCGACGTGGGAACCGGCTGTGTCCCAATCGTTTTCCCGCGCCTCGTCGATGGCGCGGGCGGCGTCCCACACCGCGGCGGTGGCCCGCTCGGTGTCGGCGATCATCTCCGCGCACTTGTGCTTGATGGCCTGGAACTGGCCGATCGGCCGGCCGAACTGCTCGCGGATCTTGGCGTACTGCGACGCGGTGTCCGTCGCCCAGCGCGCCACCCCGATCGCCTCGGCGGACAGCAGCGTCGTCATCAGCGCGTGCGCGGTCGCCATGCTCAGGTTGCACAGGGCGGCGTCGGCGGCGACCTCGACGGCGTTGGCCCGCACGTGGGCGACGGGGCGCAGCGGGTCAATGCTTTTCACGGGCTCGATCTCGAGCTCCTCGGCGCGCAGCACCACCCATTCCTCGCCGCTGTCGATCGCGACCGGGAGCACCAGCACCGACGCCTGCGCCGCCGCGGGAACCGCGCGCACCTCGCCGCGCAGCACTAGCGTTTCGTCGTTGGGACCGTGCCGGGTGGCGGTCAGCCCGCAGCAGTCCAGCGCGTAGGCGGCGATGGCCGCGCCGGACGCCAACTCGGAGAGCACCTTCGCGTTCGGGTCGTTGGCGGAGATCAGGGCGCTCGCGATCGCCGAGGGCACGAAGGGCCCGGGCACCGCTCCGTAGCCGAATTCGGCCAGCACGATGGCCAACTCGAGGATGCCGAAGCCCTGCCCGCCCACCGACTCGGCCAGATGCAGGCCCGGCAGGCCCTGCTCGGCCGCCGCCTGCCAGTACGGCGGGGGATTGTCGATCGGGGTTTCCATTGCCGCGTGCAACGCCTCGGACGGCGCGATGCGCGCGACCAGCGACCGCACCGAATCGGCCAGGTCTTGATGCTCAGGAGTGATAGCGATCGGCATTGGTCGCCTTCCCATGCTTTCGAGTTCCGTCTCGGCCAAGCACCTTCCAAACTAACAACCGGTCGGTTGGTTGACCACAGGGGTCAGCGGCTGACGGGGCCTCAGCGGAACCGCTTGGCGATCCACTTGGCGATGATGTCGGCCTGCTCGCTGCGGGCGCCCGGGGTGGTGAAGTAGTGATCGGAGTCGATCGATGCCTGCGTCTTGTCGGTGGCGGCCAGCGCGGTGAAAATCCGTTGGGCGTCCGACGGAAAGACGCCGGTGTCGGCGTCGGCGTTGATCACCAGGGCGGGGCAGGTGATCCGGGCCAGGTGCGGTTCGGCCCGGGTCTGCGCCACCCGCAGGCTCCACATCCCCAGCCAGCTGCGCAGCGTGCAGGCCGCGGCGATCCCGTGCGCCGACCGGTTCGCCTTCGCGGGCGGGCCGGCGTAGCACATGTTCGGTTGCCGCTTGGTCGGCTCGATGGTGGCGTCGACCATTCGGGGGTCCGCCCAGGTGCGCATGACGCTGAACGGGCGGTCGGAAAACCCCGCGGCGCAAACGCGTTTGAACTCCTTCTCGGCCCAGTCGGTGATGGCGTGGTTGCGCGCGGTCTGCGCGCGGCGGTAGCGGGTGAGGAACTCCGGCGAATAGGGCGGCCCGTTGCGCTCGTTGAACAAATCGAGGTCGGCGTCGGTGGCGACCGGGTCGTTCTCGTCGACGACGGCCGCGTCCATCCAGGCCGTCAGCACGTCGGGCCGCCCCGGATGCGCGGCGGTGGCCACGTAACCGTCCGCGGCCGGCAATTCCGTGACGCCCGCCGCCGGCCGCATCCCGTCCAGCGGGGTGACGTTCGGCTCCACGGCCTGCGACTGATATGCGGCCATCAACGAGCCGCCACCCGAGTTGCCAAGCAAGACAACGGTTTCCACGCCCTGCACGTCCCGCAGCCAGCGCACGCCGACGCCGATGTCGACCAGCGCGTGGTCGAGTAGGAAGCTGCTTTCGAAGCCCCGGAACCTGGTGTTCCAGCCCAGGAAGCCGATGCCGCGGGTGGCCATGTAGTCGGCGAGGTAGTGCTCGGAGAAGTCGATCTGGTAGTGCGTGGCGATCATCGCCACCTTGGGCTTGCGACCCACCCCGCGGTGGTACAGCCCCTGGCAGGGATGCCCCCCGGCGCCGGCGCGCGCGGCGGTGCGCGACGGTAGCCCGACGAACTCGCGGACCACCCCTGCGGCACCGGTGTGAAGAGTCATTTCAGCGGCCCTGCTGGCGATGGACTTTTCGAAAGAAAACTCGAAGCTGATGTTAGATTCAGAAATACATCTTGGCCAGGACTCCAAGCCGGAGACCGAGGGGAGCCGCCCGATGATCAAACCGCACAACACCAACACCGAATTCGAACTCGGCGGGATCAACCACGTCGCGCTGGTCTGCTCGGACATGGCTCGCACCGTCGACTTCTACACCAACATCCTCGGCATGCCGCTGATCAAGTCGCTCGACCTGCCCGGTGGCCAGGGGCAGCACTTCTTCTTCGACGCCGGCAACGGTGACTGCGTCGCCTTCTTCTGGTTCGCCGACGCCCCGGACCGGGTGCCGGGCATCTCGTCGCCGGGCGCCATCCCCGGCATCGGCGACATCACCAGCGCGGTGAGCACCATGAACCACCTGGCGTTCCACGTGCCGGCCGAGAAGTTCGACGCCTACCGCCAGCGGCTCAAGGACAAAGGGGTGCGGGTCGGCCCGGTGCTCAACCACGACGAGAGCCCGATGCAAGTGTCCGCGACGGTGCACCCCGGGGTGTACGTGCGGTCGTTCTACTTCCAGGACCCCGACGCTGTCTCTTATACACATC
>NZ_LATC01000039.1:0-41781 GCF_001414075.1 Mycobacterium sp. UM_11
GATGTGTATAAGAGACAGCCGTAGAAGTAGCCCTCGCCGCGGACGTCGCCGACGACGGGCAGGTCGTACAACCTCTCCAGGGTGGCGCGGAACGCGGACGCGTGTTGCCTGACCCGATCGTTGAGGCCCTCGCGCTCGAAGATATCGAGGTTGGCCAGCCCGACGGCCGTCGAAACCGGGTGTCCGCCAAAGGTATAGCCGTGCGGAAAGACGGTGGCGCCGTCGTTGAACGGCTCGAACAATCGCTCGCTGGCGATCATCGCGCCCAGCGGTGAGTAGCCCGACGTCAGGCCCTTGGCGCAGGTGATCATGTCGGGCACGTAGCCGAAGTCCCCGAGCTCACTACTGCAGGCGAACATCGAGCCGATCCTGCCGAAGGCGCAGATCACCTCGTCGGACACCAGCAGCACGTCGTGCTCGTCGCAGATCTGGCGCACTCGCTCGAAATAGCCCGGGGGAGGGGGGATGGCACCGCCCGCGTTCTGCACCGGTTCGAGGAACACGGCGGCGACGGTCTCCGGGCCCTCGAACTCGATCGCCTCGGCGATCCGGTCGGCGGCCCATCGCCCGAACGCCTTGGGGTCGTTGGCGAATGGCTCGGGCGCGCGGTAGAAGTTCGTGTTGGGCACCCGGAAGCCGCCCGGCGTCACCGGTTCGAAGGGCGCCTTGTACGACGGGAGGCCGGTGATGGCCAGGGCGCCCTGGGTGGTGCCGTGGTAGGCGATCGACCGCGAAATCACCTTGTGCTTACCGGGTTTGCCGGTCAGCTTGAAGTACTGCTTGGCCAGTTTCCACGCGGTCTCGACGGCCTCGGTCCCGCCCGTGGTAAAGAACACCCGGTTCAGGTCGCCCGGGGCGTCGTGGGCGAGCCGCTCGGCGAGCTCGATCGCGGTCGGGGTGGCGTAACCCCACAACGGGAAGTACGCCAGCGTGCTGGCCTGCCGCGCGGCGACCTCGGCGAGTTCGGTGCGGCCGTGCCCGACCTGCACCGTGAACAGCCCGGACAGGGCGTCGAGGTAACTCTTGCCGCGGTCGTCGAAAATGGTCACGCCGTCGCCGCGGACGATGACCGGCGGGGTGATTCCGGCGCCGTGCCGGGCGAAGTGCAGCCACAGGTGTTCTGTCATGGTGTCTGCGAGACTAGCCGCGCCGGTCCGTTGGCGCGGCTCCTTTCTGGCGCCGTTTCGGCCGCGCTAGGTCTGATGGCGCGGCTCCTTTCTGGCGCCGTTTCGGCCGCGCTAGGCTCGCGATATGACCGGGACCGAACAGGTCTCACAATTCGAAGCCCTGCGACCGCACCTGATGGCGGTCGCCTACCGGCTCACCGGCACCGTGGCCGACGCCGAGGACATCGTGCAGGAGGCCTGGCTGCGCTGGGACGGACAGGACACCGAAATCCACGACCTGCGGGCCTGGCTGACCACCGTGGTGAGCCGCCTGGGCCTGGACAAGTTGCGCTCGGCGGCGCACCGGCGCGAGACCTACACCGGCAACTGGCTGCCGGAACCGGTGGTCACCGGTTTCGACCGGACCGACCCGCTGTCGGCCGTGGTGGCCCGAGAGGACGCCCGGTTCGCGGCGATGGTGGTGCTGGAGCGGCTGTCGCCGGATCAGCGGGTCGCGTTCGTGCTGCACGACGGGTTCGCGGTGCCCTTCGCGGAGGTGGCCGAGGTGCTGGGCACCACCGAGGCCGGCGCCCGGCAGCTGGCGTCGCGGGCACGCAAGGCCGTGACGGCCGAGCCGCCGCCCAGGCCCGACCCCTCGCACGACGAGGTGGTGGGCCGGCTGATGGCCGCCATGGCCGCCGGCGACCTGGACGCCGTGGTCTCGCTGCTGCATCCCGACGTCACCTTCACCGGCGATTCGAATGGCAAGGCGCCCACGGCCGTTCAGACCATCCGCGGCCCCGACAAGGTGGTCCGGTTCATGCTGGGCCTGGCGCAGCGCTACGGCCCGGGCATGTTCACCTCGTACGAGCTGGGGCTGGTCAACGGCGAGCTGGGCATCTACACCGCCGGGCTGCCCGCGGCCGACGGGTACCGCGAGATGCTGCCGCGGATCACGGCGGTGACGGTGCGCGACGGGAAGGTCAGCGCCCTATGGGATATCGCCAACCCGGACAAGTTCACCGGCTCTCCGCTGCGGCGCCCCTGACGCCGGAGTCGCCATGGCGGGCGACTATCTGCGGGCGAGTTTGCGCGCCAGCCGGATCCCTTGGCGCGCGGTGAGGTTCGGTAGGTAGGCGCGGCTGATCGCGTTGGCGATCGCGGGCAGGGACGACGGGTCGCGGTAGGCCATGTACAGCGGCTGGTACTCGGGCTGGAACTTGGCCTTGAAGCTGAGCAGCGAGCGGAAGCCGTATACCGGCTCCAGGGCTTTGCCGGTGACGTCGAGGATGCGGTCCAACGCCGTGACCTCGTTGCCCCGGGCCAGCCGGGCCAGCGGGGCGCCGGACAGGCTGAGGAACTCCGCGCCCTCCTCCCGAAAGCTCTGTGCGGCAGAGGCGATCAAGAACTCCATCACGCCTTTGAAGGGGCTGCTGCCCCGCCTGCGCATGAAGTCCAGCGTCCAGCCGACCGTCTGCCCGTCCCGGTAGACCGGCAACCAGCTGGTGATGCCGTGCACGATCCACTGCTCGTCCACGGCGATCACGCAGCGCACGTCCGGGTCGTCGAGCTCGTCCAAACCGCCCAGCGTCCAACCCATTTCGGGCATACCCTTGTCGGCGACCCATTCCTCGGAGATCACCCGCACCTGGTCGCGTATCGACAATGGCGCCTCCGGATAGCTCGTCCACTCGGCGCGAATGCCCTCCTTGGCCGCCTTGTTCAGCGCGGTCCGAATGTCTTGCCACTTCTTGCCTTTGAACTCCAGCTCGGCCAACGGCACCACGGTGTCCTCGGCCACCTGCACCGCCGACCAGCCCAGCGCCAGCGCGCGGTCGCGCACGTCCTCGGTGATGCTGTACATGCACGCCGTCCAGCCGTTACGGTCGCAGAACCGCTCGAACCCGCGGATCGCGTCGTCCTGCGCGCCGGGGTCGCCCAGCGGGCCGCCGGTGGTCAGCGCGACCGCGGCCACCACGCGGTAGGCGAACGCCGCCCGTCCGTCATCGGTGAACCAATACGCGTTGCCCGGCCAGGTGCTCATGTACGCCAGCGAGGATCCGCTGTTGGCCACCATCAGGTTTCGTGCCCGGGTCGCCGCCTCGTCGTCGACGACGACGCTCGCCCGCCAGAAGCTGACCACCAACCCCGCCAGCAGCATCACCCAGAACACCGCGCCGCAGAACTCCCATGCCAGGAGCGCAAGCCCGCTGTTGGGCAGGAACTTTGCGCTGTGCGCCAGTTCGTAGGCCGGCGGCAGGTAGCGGGTGGGCAGGTCGGAGACCAGCTGGGCGAGGCTCGGCGGGGGATCGAATTCCTTGCGCTCCCAAAATGCAACCAGCAGATAGCCACCCGCGGTGAGCAACGCGGTGGCCGCCAGGCCCAGCCCCAGCCGCAGATAGGTGGCGCGCGGCGCGGTCACCGTGAACAACGGCCGGGTGAACAACAACAGCGCAATCATCAAGCAGGGCACCATGATTGGGGCGATGAGAATCAACGTATCGTGGGCGAACGAGTATGTGTCGTCCGCGTCGTGCACGAAAGATCCCGCGTCGGCCGCGTCGCGGGTCCACAGGACGGCGAACCAGGCGCTGCCCGCGACCAGCGCCGCGTTCAGCAGCAACGCCAGCCACCAAGCGAAGCGGCGCCCGCGGCGCAATCCGACCGCGGCCGCGAGCAGCAGCAGCGCCGGCCCCACCGAGGTGATCGCCGAACCCACCCCGGTCCCGAGGGTCTGCGAGACCGCCAGCCGGCACGCCTCGCTCAACCCGGGATCGACGCACAGCTGCCGCATGCGCTCGCTGTCCTCGGCGGGAGAGGCGAACAGGGACTGCAAGATTCGCAGCGGGCCGTAGCCGGGGTAGGCCAGCCAGGCGCCGGTGGAACCGAGCAGGGTCAGCAGGGGGCCGAATGCCGTCGCCGCGACCAGCGTGGCCACCAGCACCCTGGCCTCCGAGCGGGAGGGGGGCGAGACGGCGGCGCGCGCCTCCGACCGGTAGAACAGCCAGCCCAACAGCAGTCCGGCCACCGCGCCGAAAACCCGCAAGACGTCGAGCAGGGTGCCCGAATACAGCGCGAACACCACCACGCCGCTGAACATCAACAGCCGCAGCCGGCGGCGCCACAGCGCCGACAGCTTGAACGTCATCACCACCGCGAGGCAGACCAGCGCCGGCGTGGTGCCGACCGCGACCTCCTTGTCGAGGTTGGTCAACCAGGAGTCGCCGGTGCGTGACAGCAGCGCGACGGCGCCGACACCGAGCAGGCTGCTCAGCACCTGGCCGGTCACCAGGAATACGGCGGTGCGGCGAGGACCGAGCAACCGTTCGGCGGGGACGCCCACGGCCACCGTGAACAGCGTGGCGACGACGTAGGCGGCCAGCGACACGTTCCACAGCCCCGCGGTGAACGGCGTCCACCAGAAGCCGCGCTCCAGCTGGGATGTGCCGATGGCCACCTTGGTCACCAGGCCGTGGGGCATGCCCGGCGCATTCTCGGTGTTGTTCGACCACACCGACCACGCGTGGGTGACCGCGCCGAGCACCCACAGCGTGACGACCAGGCCGACGGTGACGGGCGACTGTCGCAGCAGCGCGAACGCCCGCCGCGCGTTGTGCTGAACGACGGCGCGCTTGTCGAGCACCGTCGTCGGTTTGTCGAGCACCGCGGCGGTCATTGGGTCAGCCCCGTGCGCGCCGCCAGCCACGGAATCGCCGCTTCGAACGAGGCCCGGAACACGGCGAAGGTGTGTCCTCCGGGAAATTCCTGCCACTGTGCGTTCATGCCGGCCTGCCGGCAGGCCGCGTAGATCTCCCGCTGCTGGGGGTTGTAGACCCCATCATCGGAGCCCGCCGTGATCAGCGCGTTGGTGTCCGGATACTGCCGCTTGGCCATGATGTCCTTTGGTGTGACGTTGTTGTAGGCGGCCTCGTCGCCGTTGAACAACTTGGCGACGATTTCGGCGTGGCTGGTCAGGATCGGCTCCCGCTGGCCGGACATGTCCACCACGTTGGCATAGGCCTCGGGGGCTCGAAGCCCTACCAGCAGCGAGCAGGTGCCGCCCGACGACAGGCCGCCGATCCCCCACTGGCGGTGGTCCCGGCTCACTTGCAGGTTCGCCGATACCCAGCGGGGAAGGTCCTCGGCCAGGTAGGTCTGCGGCGTGCCCCAGGCGGAGTCCACGCAGCTCGGATTGTTTTCCGCGACACCTTGCTGGTCGGCCATCACCACCACCGGGGCCAGGCCCTTGTGACGCGCGGCGAACTGGCCGAGCGCGTCGTCGACGTGCACCTTGTCGATCCAGTCGCGCGGCGCTCCAGGGTCGCCGGGAAGCAGTACGAGCACGGGCAGTTCGGGCCGCGGCGTGGCCAGGTAGGCCGGGGGCAGGTAGATCAGCGCCTCACGCGGGCTGAACCGGCTGGACGCCGGAATCGACGCCTTCACCACCTGGCCGTCCGCGGGCATGTTCGCCGGCGGCTGCCACAGCTGTTCGAGCGTGCTGCCCGCCGCGGCGCGCACCGCGCTGGCCTGGCTCGAGGCGACCGAGGACAGGTCGCCGACGGGGTGCAGCAGCGGGTTCACCAGCTTGCGTGCGGTGGTGAACGCCGCGTAGTGGATGTTGGCCTGCGCGGCGATCACCACCACCGACCACAGCACGCCCAGCACCATCAGGGCGCGCACCGGCCAGCCGGACCGGCGCATCCTGGCAGCCGACAAGCACAACACCAGGGCGGCGACCCCGCCCCAGGCGAACAGCGTCCACGGGATGATGTCGGGGTAGGGATGCCAGCGGTAGTTCACCGTGTAATAGCCGGCCGCCGCGACCGCCGCCGCGGTGGCCACGCACAGCGGCACCGCCCGTAGCCACCACTGGCGCCCCCGCCTGCACAACAGCGCGACCAGAAGGCCGAGCACCGACACGGCGATCAGCGCCTGCGCCGGGAAGTCGATCAGCGACCAGTCCAAGGGCGACTTCATACCCCTCCGTTTGGCTTCGCACCCAGTTCCGCAACCTGTATGCCCCGGCAAGCCGGCCCCCCGTCCGCCGTGGCCGACCCAGCGATGACTAGCGACGAGCCCAGGAGTAATGGCTGTATATCACGATGGGCGAGCGGTTTTCACCGACTCTGCCGAAGTTCACCCGCGGCCCTCTTCGCGGGGACGGCGGGCGCCGATGCCTTCAATGTCGCACTGCCCGGACGGGGGTAATTGCCGGGGCCCCCGACGGCGGCGGCCGGCATCAAGGATTGCCGCCGCGAACTCTCGCGATCGGCGTGGGCAACGAAAAGGCTTGTACCCTAAGCGATGTCGCGGATTCGAATGAGTTCGCCGGCGCCGCGCTGCGGCCGGTGCGGCCGCCAACGCGACAGCGCCCAGCGGCGGGACGGCCGCGCCGCGGCAATGGATTCAATGTCGGTCGGCGGGGTTGCGCGGGCGACCGGATCCACCAGTAGGCGGGACGCTTCCTCGACCAGCGCGGTCACGCTGTCGACGACGGGCTTGCCCGCCATCTCGGCGTCGACGACGCCGTAGAGCTCATTGCAGTCCAGTATCAGCGCGTCCACATTCTCCGCGAGCCCGGCGACGACCCGGCGGAATTCCTCGGGGACCGGGACTGGAGCCGTGGACCATTGCAGCGACTCGATGAACCGGTCGACGATCTCCTGATCGCCCGGGGCCGGGGCGACGACGGCGATGCCGGCCTCGCCGAGGCCGCGCTCGTAGGCCGCGGACGACACCATGATGCTCGACGCGACGAGACCGACTCGGCGGACGTTCAGGCGTTGCAGCTTCCGGCCGGTCGCCTCGACCATGCCGATGCATGTCAGTGCGCCTAGCGCGGGGTCGACCGTGGTGGCGTTGCACGCGACGGCGATCACGTCCGCGCCGGTTCCGGCGAGGGAGCGAGAGGTCCGGGTCACGAGGTCCCGCAACGCTTCCTGGTGCCCGGGCCGAGGCGAGCCGGCCGTGGTGGCGTCCACCAGGCGCCGCTGCACACCGATGGTGTGCACGACCACGTCCGGGTACGAACCGCCCGTCAGCGCCCGATGGTTCTCGCACAGCATCGCGTAGAACCGGGCGGTGGTGCGGGGGCCCAACCCATCCACGACGCCGAGCCGTCGTTGCGGCGCCCACCGATCGGAGCTAACGAGTTGGTCCATGTCGATTCTCCAAGTCCGGTGGCGTCCGTTTTCGGGCACATCTGACTATCCCCGCTCGGCCGCGCCGTGTCTTTCCACCGTCCGGCCCCCGCGGTGGGGGAGCCGGCCTTCCCCACATCGGACGACCCCGGGTCCGTCGATCGGGGGAGCGCTGGTCATCGGCTCCGGGTTGCGGCGGCCGCCAGGCCGAGGCGCAGCGCCGCGGCGGCCTCGGCGGCGGCCTCGGCGAACCGGCCCCCGAGCCCGACGAAGTTGAGGTATGCGTGCGGCAGGTCGGGCTGCCGGCTGAGCGTCACCGCAACGCCCCCGGCCCGCAGCCTGTCCGCGTAGGCCACGGCGTCGTCGCGCAACGGGTCGAAACCGGCGCTGGCGACGTAGGCCGGTGGCAGCTGGGTGACGTCACCGCGCAGCGGCGACAGGCGCGGGTCACTTCGGTCGACCGCCGGGGGGACGTAGTTGCCCAGCGCCCAGCGCAGGTTCCGGTCGGTGAAGGTGGAGCACCCGTCGGCGAACAGGTCGTGCGAGCGTCGCCGCGCGGCGAGATCCGTGGGCGGATACATCAGCAGCTGGAAGGCCGGGATACCGCCGCCGCGCTGCGCGGCGTGCTGCGTGGTCACCGCCGCGAGGTTTCCTCCGGCGCTGTCACCCCCGACCGCGATCCGGTCGGGGGCCGCGCCCAGCTCCGCCGCCGATGCGAGCGCATATTCGAATGCGGCGATCGCGTCGTGCACGGCGGCGGGGAATGGGTGCTCCGGCGCGCGCCGGTATTCGATCGAGAGCACCCGCGCGCCCGCGTGGTGGGCCAGGTATCGAGCCACCGGGTCGTGGCTGACGCGTGACCCGACCGAGAAGCCGCCACCGTGGTAGTAGACCAGCAGGCCGGACGGTGACGGCGCGTCCGCGGGGGTGTACAGAGTGGCCGGGATGTCGCCGTGCGCGGCGGGGATGGCGACCTCGCGGACCTCGACAGGCCGGGGCGTGCGGTACCGGACGATCCGGGGCAGCTGGTCGTATCGCGCCCGGGCCGCATCGATCGGATCGGTGAAAACGTCTGAGCCCGAACGGTTTTTGAGGCGGATGACGAGCTGCGCGTCGAGGTCGAGCTGCTGCCCGTCGATTCGGATGGGCGAGCCCGCCAACAACCGTCGGGCCGGTGCCGGTAACCCGAAGACGGCGCGGATCGCCGCGGCCTGAACGCGGATGCGCGACGGCGTGGCCATGATTGACTCCCTTCGCTCGCCGACATGTTCAGCGTGGATCGGCGGCGAAGGGAACGCTTGTACGGATCCGTCAGGTCGCGGCGCGAACCGCTCGGGCGAGTTCGCGCGGTGCCGCGCCGGTCATCTCCCGGCACACCCGATTGGCGTGCGCACCGTCGGCGAACCCGGCCAGATGGGCGGCATCGGTGACCGAGCGGCCGGCGACGAGGTGGGCCACCGCGGTCACCAGCCGCGTCCAGCGGATGGTGGCCGACATCGACGCCCCGGTCTGCTCTCGGCACAGCCGGCCGAGGTAATCCGGTGACAGGGCAACGGCATTGGCCAGCGATGCCACGTCGACTCGGTTCGGCACTCGGCTCGACGCGACCTCGATCGCCCGGCGCAGTTGGGGATGAATGGCCGC
The DNA here is from genome assembly GCF_001414075.1 of Mycobacterium sp. UM_11. Lineage (NCBI taxonomy): Bacteria > Bacillati > Actinomycetota > Actinomycetes > Mycobacteriales > Mycobacteriaceae > Mycobacterium > Mycobacterium sp. UM_11. The sequence continues at coordinate 8,891 of NZ_LATC01000039.1, forward strand.
CGTGGCGCCAACACCTCGGCACGCCGCCCCGCACAGCCCGTCGACCAGGAAATCGGCCGCGGCATGCGGGCCGTCCGTCTTGAGCGCACGCGCCGTCGCCGCGGCCAGCCCGGCCCCGTCGTCGACGACCCAACTGCCGCGACCGCGGTTGTGGCTCAACGTGTGCAGGGCGAAGCCCGCAACCGTCTGCAGCCCGAGGTACAGCGTCAACGCGTCGGAGGCCGAATCCGATCGCACCGCGTGGCGCGTTCCGCTGCCGACCACCACCAGTCGGCACGCCTGCGGGCCGTCGCCGTCGCGGGTGAGCGTCACGGGCCCGTGGCCGCCGACCGTGACCTGAACCGCGGGGTGATGGTGGAGGGCGAGGTCGGAAAACACGCCTGCCACCAAGAGCCGGCCCGGACCCAAGTCCCAGACGCGCATGCCGCCAATGTAGCCCCGGGGGTCAGCGACCGGTAGCCGCCGTGCGATCGTCGCCCGCCCACGGAACCCGGCACGCGTCCCCGGAACTGAAACCCTGCTCGGTGATGCCCAGCGCGGTGTTCATCCGGGCCCGCATGTTCTCCACGCCGATCTGATAGGTCAGCTCGATCACGCCCGCGTCGCCGAACCGGGCGCGCAGGTCGGCCACCTGCTCGTCGGTGACGGTGTGCGGATCGGTCGTCATCGCGTCGGCGTAGCGGATCGCGGCGCGCTCGTCGTCGGTGAACGCCGTCGAAGTGGCGTAGTTGTCGATGTCCTTGAGCCGTTCGATGTCCAGGCCGTCCAGGCGCTGCAGCATGGACCCGAAGTCGACGCACCAGGAACAGCCGATGCTGCGAGCGGTCCACAGCACCGCCAGCTCGCGCACGCCGACCGGCAGCGTCTTGGACGCCCGGTCGAGCATCGTCTCGTGCACGGCCCCGGCGACCATCAACTTGCGATGGTGGGCGGTCACGGTGAAGGGCTCGGGTACCTGGCCGTAGCGGCGCTTGGCGATCCGGTACATGGCGCGGGTCAGCGGCCCGGCGCGGTTGGGGGACAGGGGCTCGATGCGCGTTTTCTGTGTCATATCCCTCAGACGGGATGGCACGCGAAAGTGTGACGGCCTCGCGCGCACAGACGCGGCAATCCGCCTCGGGGGAGGGCGGGAGAGCCGTAGCATGCGGCTAGCCTTTCGATGTCGATGAGCGGTGGTGGCGATTGCGAGTCAACGGTGACCGCGCTGTTTAGCCGGCGGGCCGATCAGTACGACTGGCTATCCGGCTATCTCGCGTCGCGGGGCATCAGCGGGGCCACTCGGGCCGTGATGGCGCTCATCTCGGCGTCGATGGTGCTGTGCCTCATCGCGTTGCTGGCCGGCTCGGACGGTCCCCGCGGATCGGTGCCCGTGGCGATGATGTGGACGGCCGTCACCGGAGGGGTGGCGGGCGTTCTGCTGTGGGCATGGCGCTGGCCGACGCGCGGGCAGTCCCTCGCGTACGCCCTGATTTGCAACACCTCCGTCGCGCTGGCCTGCCTGGCGCATCCGAACCCGCTGGCCGCGCTGATCGGCTGCATCGCCTTCGCGACCTTCGGCGCGTACATGGCGTTCTTCCACACCACGGGATTCGTGCTGTACAACTTCGCGGTGGCCGCCGCGGTCGGGTCGTGGGAGGCCTTGTCGCTGGCGAGGTCCGGGCACCCCAGCCTCGCCGGGGTGGATCTGTGGCTGGTGATCGAGGTCAACATCGCGCTGCCGCTGGCCATTCGGATTCTGATGCGCGCCCTGACGGGGGACCTGCTGCAGGCCGACCGCGATCCGCTGACGGGCCTGCTGAACCGGCGCACGTTCCAGCACGAGGCGTTGGGCATGATCCTGGCCCGGCGGGGCATCGACTCCCACCTGGTGGTCATGCTGATCGACCTCGACCACTTCAAAGACATCAACGACCGGCACGGTCACGCCGCGGGGGACCGGGCGCTGGTCCAGGTCGCCCAGGCCCTGTCGGCCGCCTCCGAGGACTCGGTGGTGGCGCGCAGCGGCGGTGAGGAGTTCCTGCTGGCCGGCACCGCCAAGGCGTGCAACGCCGAGTCGCTGGCCGCGCGGATGTGTCGCGCCATCGCGGCGTCGGCCGCCGGAGTGACCGCCAGCATCGGCACGGCCTGCGCCCACCTCGACGACAGCGCCTCGGAACCGCAATCGCTGCTGGGGGAGTTGGTCACCGCCGCCGATGCCGCGATGTATGAGGCAAAGCGGTTGGGCGGCAACCGGAGCAGTCATCACGAGCTGTGCGACCCGCGTAGGTGATCAGCGCGTGAACATCAGCGCGCGCTTGACCTCCTGAATCGCCTTGGTGATCTGAATCCCGCGCGGGCAGGCCTCCGTGCAGTTGAACGTGGTGCGGCACCGCCACACGCCGTCGACCTCGTTGAGGATGTCCAGGCGCTCGGCGGCGGCCTCGTCGCGGCTGTCGAAGATGAACCGGTGCGCGTTGACGATCGCCGCCGGCCCGTAGTAGCTGCCCTCGTGCCAGAAGATTGGGCAGCTCGTCGTGCAGGCCGCGCACAGGATGCACTTGGTGGTGTCGTCGTAGCGGGCACGGTCGGTGGGGCTCTGAATGCGTTCGCGCGTAGGGGGATTCCCGCTGGTGACCAGGTACGGCTTGACCGCGCGGTAGGCATCGAAGAACGGCTCCATGTTGACCACCAGGTCCTTCTCCACCGGCAGTCCGCGGATCGGCTCGACCGTGATGGTGAGTTGCTTGCCCGGCTTTTCGGGCAGCAGGTCACGCATCAGCACCTTGCAGGCGAGCCGGTTGACGCCGTTGATGCGCATGGCGTCCGAGCCGCACACCCCGTGCGCGCAGGAGCGCCGGAAGGTCAGCGTGCCGTCCAGGTAGCTCTTGATGTAGATCAGCAGGTTGAGCAGCCGGTCGCTGGGCAGGCAGGGCACCCGAAAGCTTTGCCAGCCACCGGTTTCCGCGAAGGCGTCGGGGTCGTCGGGGTTGAACCGGGCGATCTTGAGGGTCACCAGCACGGCGCCCTCGGGGACGGGCGGCAACGGCGGCTCCGGTCCCCGGTCCACCTCGACGTCGACGCTGTCGGACATCAGTACTTCCGTTCCTTGGGTTCGTAGCGGGTCTGCACGACGGGCTTGAAGTCCAGCGCGATGTCGCTCAGCAGATCGGTGCCCTGCTTGTAGGCCATGGTGTGGCGCATGTAGTTGACGTCGTCACGATTCGGGTAGTCCTCCCGGGCGTGACCGCCGCGGGATTCCTTGCGATTCAGCGCCCCCACCACGGTGACCTCGGCCAGCTCCAGCAAAAAGCCCAGTTCGATGGCCTCCAGCAGGTCGCTGTTGAAGCGCTTTCCCTTGTCGTGCACGGTGATTCGGGAGTACCGCTCCTTGAGGGCGTGGATGTCGGTGAGCGCCTGCTTGAGCGTCTCCTCGGTGCGGAACACCGCGGCGTTGTTGTCCATCGACTGCTGTAGCGCGCCGCGGATGTCGGCGACGCGCTCGTTGCCGTGCTCGCTGAGGATGTCGCGGACCCAGCCGACCACCATCGCCTCGGGATTCGGTGGCATGTCCACGAAGTCGTGCCCGTCGGCGTAGTCGGAGGCGGCGATGCCGGCGCGGCGCCCGAAGACGTTGATGTCCAACAGCGAATTGGTGCCCAGCCGGTTCGCCCCGTGCACCGACACGCAGGCGCACTCGCCGGCGGCGTACAGGCCGGGGACGATGGCGGTGTTGTCCCGCAACACCTGTCCGGTGACGGTGGTGGGGATGCCGCCCATCACGTAGTGACACGTCGGGTAGACCGGGACCAGCTCGTGCACGGGGTCGACGCCGAGGTAGGTGCGGGCGAATTCGGTGATGTCGGGCAGCTTCGCCTCGAGCACGTCCTCGCCGAGGTGGCGCACGTCGATGTAGACGTAGTCCTTGTTCGGGCCCGCGCCGCGGCCTTCCAGCACTTCCAAAACCATTGACCGCGCGACGATGTCGCGCGGCGCCAGGTCGACGATGGTCGGGGCGTAGCGCTCCATGAACCGCTCGCCGTCGGCGTTGAGCAGCCGGCCGCCCTCGCCGCGCACGGCCTCGGATATCAGGATGCCCAGCCCGGCCAGGCCGGTCGGATGGAACTGATGAAACTCCATGTCCTCCAACGGAAGTCCCTTGCGGAAGACGATGCCGATGCCGTCGCCGGTCAGGGTGTGTGCGTTGGAGGTGGTCTTGTACATGCGGCCCGAGCCGCCGGTCGCCAAGACCACGGCCTTGGCGTGGAACACATGAATCTCGCCGGTGGCCAGCTCGTAGGCCACCACGCCGCTGGCCACCGGGCCGCTCGGCGTCTGGGTGAGAACCAGGTCCAGCGCGTAGAACTCGTTGAAGAACTGCACGTCGTGCTTGACGCAGTTCTGGTAGAGCGTCTGCAAGATCATGTGGCCGGTGCGGTCGGCGGCGTAGCACGCCCGGCGCACCGGGGCCTTGCCGTGTTCGCGGGTGTGCCCGCCGAACCGGCGCTGGTCGATGCGGCCTTCGGGGGTGCGGTTGAACGGCATCCCCATCTTCTCCAGGTCGAGCACCGCGTCGATGGCTTCCTTGCACATGATCTCCACCGCGTCCTGGTCGGCGAGATAGTCGCCGCCCTTGACGGTGTCGAAGGTGTGCCATTCCCAGTTGTCGTCCTCGACGTTGGCCAGCGCCGCGCACATCCCGCCCTGGGCGGCGCCGGTGTGGCTGCGGGTGGGATAGAGCTTGGTGAGCACCGCGGTCCGGACGCGCGGACCCGCCTCCACCGCGGCGCGCATGCCGGCACCGCCGGCGCCGACGATCACCACGTCGTATCGGTGTTGCTGGATCACGGCGTCACGCTCCGATATTCGGGTCGAATGTCACCAGCACGTAGGTGCCCAGCACCAACGTGAACCCCATCGACAACAGCAACAGGCTGTTCAGCCAGAACCGGGTGCGGTCGCTGCGGCTGTAGTCGTCGATGATGGTGCGCAGGCCGTTGCCGCCGTGCAGCTGCGCCAGCCACAGCAGCGCCAAATCCCAGAACTGCCAGAACGGCGAGGCCCAGCGCTGCGCCACGTAGTTGAAGTCGATGCGGTAAACGCCGTTGTCCCACATCAGCATGATGAACAGGTGCCCGACGGCCAGGACGATCAGCGCGACGCCGGAGAACCGCATGAACAGCCAGGCGAACTTCTCGAAGTTGGGGATGCCCGCGCGGCGCCGCGGCGAGCGCGGGTTGTCGAGGCTGGCCGGCCGGTCGTGGCTGCGCTGGCGGACCGGGGCCACCTGGCCGCGGCCCAGCTGCAGGTCGGGGGAGCTCATCGCAGGTGCTCGAAGATGTGAATGCCCGTCACCACGCCGGCCGGGACCATGAGCAGCAGGAAGACGACGCCGACGATCCAGAACATCAGCTTCTGGTATCGGGTGCCCTCGGACCAGAAGTCGATCAGGATGACGCGGATCCCGTTCAGCCCGTGAAAGAGCACCGCGGCCACCAGCCCGTACTCCATCAGGCCGACGATCGGGGTTTGGTAGTCGTGGATCACCGCGTTGTAGGTCTGCGGGCTGACCCGCAGCATCGCGGCGTCCAGCACGTGGACGAACAGGAAGAAGAAGATCGTCGCGCCGCTGATGCGATGCAACACCCACGACCACATGCCCGGGTCGCCCCGATACAGGGTCCGCGGTGGTCGCCGCTTGCGCGAGGGTGCAGATTGCGTTGCCGGATCCGCGGTTGTCGTCTGTGTGCTCACCCAGTCCTCACCGCCTTCTGACATCAAGGGAGGGCAATTCAGCCTAACCCGCGCGGGGCGCCGCCCGCGCCGACCAGCCCGCCCGGCGAATGCTCGTGTCAGAGTTAGGCTGGCGGTCTTGATTGCCCATGGCTGAGCGGGGTTGCGATATGGCAGATGTCGATTGGAATGCGCTGCGCCACAAGGCGATCGACGCTGCGGCGGGGGCCTACGCGCCGTATTCGCGGTTCCCCGTGGGGGCCGCCGCGTTGGTCGACGACGGCCGCGTGGTTACCGGCTGCAATGTGGAGAACATCTCATATGGCCTTGGTCTCTGTGCCGAATGCGGCGTGGTGTGCGCCCTGCACGCCGGCGGCGGCGGCCGGCTGATCGCGCTGGCCTGCGTCGACGGCGAGGGTCGCGCGCTCATGCCGTGCGGGCGGTGCCGCCAGCTGCTGTTGGAGCACGGCGGCCCGCAGCTGCTGATCGACCACCCGGCCGGGCCCCGCCGCCTCGGCGAGCTACTGCCCGACGCCTTCAGCGCGGACCTGCCGCGGGAACCCCGTTGACCGACCACGCTTTCGACGCGCCGACGGTGATTCGCACCAAGCGCGACGGCGGCCGGCTGTCCGAGGCCGCCATCGAGTGGGTCGTCGACGCCTACACCCACGGCCGGGTGGCCGAGGAACAGATGTCGGCGCTGCTGATGGCGATCTTCCTGCGCGGCATGGACGGCGGCGAGATCGCCGGCTGGACCGCGGCGATGCTGGCCTCCGGTGAACGGCTGGACTTTCGCGACCTGCACCTGCCCACCGTCGACAAGCACTCCACCGGCGGCGTCGGGGACAAGATCACCCTGCCCCTGGTGGCCGTCGTCGCCGCCTGCGGCGCCGCGGTGCCCCAGGCGTCGGGGCGCGGGCTGGGGCACACCGGCGGCACCCTGGACAAGCTGGAGTCCATCGCCGGGTTCACCGCCGCCCTGTCCAGCCGGCGGGTGCGCGACCAACTCCGCGACGTGGGCGCGGCCATCTTCGCCGCCGGTGAGCTGGCGCCGGCCGACGCCAAGCTGTACGCGCTGCGCGACATCACGGCCACCGTCGAGTCGCTGCCGCTGATCGCCAGCTCGGTGATGAGCAAGAAGCTGGCCGAGGGGGCCGGGGCGCTGGTGCTCGATGTGAAGGTCGGCTCCGGTGCGCTGCTCGACTCCCCGGAGCGCTGCCGCGAACTGGCCCACACCATGGTCGGGCTGGGCGGGGCGCACGGGGTGCCGACGCGCGCGCTCCTGACCGACATGAACGCCCCGCTGGGGGCGGCGGTCGGCAACGCCCTGGAGGTCGCCGAATCGCTGGACGTGCTGGCCGGCGGCGGGCCGCCCGACGTCGTCGAGCTGACGGTGCGGCTGGCGCGGGAGATGCTCGAACTGGCGGGCGTCGACGGCCACGACCCGGCGGAGACCCTGCGTGACGGCACCGCGATGGACCGGTTTCGCCGCCTGATCGCCGCCCAGGGCGGTGATTTGTCGGTTCCGTTGCCGATCGGTGCGCATTCCGACACCGTGACCGCCGGCCGGGGCGGCACAATGGGCGATATCGACGCGATGGCGGTGGGGCTGGCGGTGTGGCGGCTCGGTGCGGGCAGGTCCCGTCCGGGCGAACGGGTGCAGGCCGGCGCCGGTATCCGGATCCACCGCCGGCCCGGCGAGCCGGTCGCGGCCGGCGAGCCGCTGTTCACCCTCTACACCGACACCCCGGAGCGCCTCGGCGCCGCGCTGGCCGAACTGGACGGCGGCTTCAGCGTCGGCGACACGCCACCGGCGCCGCGCCCGCTGATCATCGATCGGATCGCACCGTGACCACGGGGTTGAATTAGACGATGAAGCTGGGCCTCGAGCAGATCAAGAAGGCGCCCAAGGCGCTCCTGCACGACCACCTCGACGGGGGGTTGCGCCCGGCGACGGTGGTGGAGATCGCCGAGGAGACGGGGTACGACGGGCTGCCCACCACCGACGTGGACGAGCTGGCCACCTGGTTTCGCACCCAGTCGCACAGCGGGTCGCTGGAGCGCTACCTCGAACCGTTCTCGCACACCGTGGCGGTGATGCAGACACCCGAGGCGCTGCATCGCGTCGCCTATGAATGCGTCGAAGACCTGGCCGCCGATTCCGTTGTCTACGCCGAGATCCGGTTCGCGCCGGAGCTACACATCGACCGCGGGCTGTCGTTCGACGAGATCGTCGAGGCCGTGCTGGCCGGCTTCGCCGACGGCGAGAAGGCCTGCGCCGCCGCCGGCCGGCCGATCGTGGTGCGACTGCTGGTGACCGCCATGCGGCACGCCGCGGTGTCGCGCCGAATCGCCGAACTGGCGATTCGGTTCCGGGACAAGGGAGTTGTGGGGTTCGACATCGCCGGCGCCGAGGCGGGCAATCCGCCGACCCGGCACCTGGACGCCTTCGAGTACATGCGAGACCATAACGCGCGCTTCACGATTCACGCCGGCGAGGCGTTTGGGCTGCCGTCCATCCATGAGGCGATCGCGTTTTGCGGTGCCGACCGGCTTGGTCACGGGGTGCGCATCGTCGACGACATCGACGTGCTCGGCGACGGCCGGGTTCGGCTGGGCCGCCTGGCAGCCATCCTGCGGGACAAGCGGATTCCGCTGGAGCTGTGCCCCAGCTCCAATGTGCAGACCGGCGCCGTGAACAGTATCGCCGAGCATCCGTTCGACCTGCTGGCCCGCACCCGGTTCCGGGTGACCGTGAACACCGACAACCGGCTGATGAGCGATACCACGATGAGCCTTGAAATGTGCCGCCTGGTCGAGGCTTTCGGCTACGGCTGGAGTGATCTCGAGCGGTTCACCATCAACGCGATGAAGTCCGCCTTCATTCCCTTCGACGAGCGGCTGGCCATCATCGACGACGTGATCAAACCGCGCTATGCGGTGCTGATAGCGGGCTGACGCCGCCCAACCGAAAACCGGTCGGGCGGCGCAGCTTTCGGCTCAGCGGGTGAGCCGGGTGCCGGTGCGGCGGCCCGTCAGCGCCTCGTACAGCGCGATGAGGACGATGGCGGCGCCGACGCCGATGAAGAACGGCACCCAGGCCACACCACCGTTGGCGTTGTGGTATCCGAATTGGCTGGCGGCCCACGACCCGATCAGACCGCCGACGGCGCCGAGCACCACGGTCATGATCATGCCGACGTTCTGCTTACCCGGCATCACGAGACGCGCGACCAAACCGATGATCGCGCCCACGACGATGGCGAGGATTATGGATGTGATCACTTCAGCTCCTGTCATAACGGCTCCCGGGGTGGGCGCCATCTTCGAGAGGATTTCCCGAAAAGAGGAACTTCTAACACAATTCGCGCGGAACTCAGATCAGGTCCGCCGCCAGCCCGATGGCGCGCACCGTGCCCGCCAGGTGGGTTTGCACCGCACGCAGCGCGCGCTGACCGTCGCCGTCGCGCAGCGCCTCGGCGATTTCGCGATGCTCGTCCAGGATCGCCGCCACCCGGTCGGGATCGCGCAGCGCCGATTCGCCGATCATCCGCATCTGCCGGTCCCGCAGCGACGCATAGAAGCCCGACAGGATGGTGTTTCCCGACTCCGTCAGCGTGATGGCGTGGAAGGCGCGGTCGGCGTCGAGGAATTCGGGCCAATCGCAGCGGTCGACGGCTTCCCGCTGCCGTCGTAGCTCCGCCGACATCTTCTCGAAAACCGCTGCGCACGTGGCGGGTCCGCGGCCCACCACCTTGGTTGCGGCGAACTGCTCGAGCACCAGCCGTGCCTCCATCACCGACCGAACCTCGTCCGGGGAGACGGGGACGACCAGGGCGCCGCGCTGCGGGTACAGCCGCAGCAGCCCCTCGGCCTCCAGCCGCAGGAACGCCTCGCGCACCGGGGTGCGCGACATGCCCAGCGCCGTCGCGACATCCCCCTCGCTGATCAATTCGCCCCCGGGGAACGCGCCGGTGAGCACCCGCGTCTTCACGTAGTCCAGCGCCCGGTCCTTGGCCGTGCCCGGCCGCGGCTCGCTCGTTGCCACTGCAGCCTTCCGGTAGCTAAGTCGTATCCCAGCAGTGTGGTGACGGTACACCACCGCAGCGCTTGACAGGGCGACAACTGAGATACAAGATAGATACGAAAGAAACATGAGACGAGCCGAAGAAGCCCAGGAGCCGTGCAAATGTCCGTCACCGAACAAACCCTGACCCCGAACCTGGATCCGACGGTCCCCGCGCCGATGGTCAACGTGGCCGAGTACGGGTTCGAAGGCCGCTTCCAGGACTGGACCGGCGACGCCGAATTCTTCGAGTACTCCAAGGCCGCCAACCCGATCGGCTCGGGACACGTCCCGCAGGTGCCGATTACCCGGTTCGACGCGGATGTCTACACCGATCGGCCGACCGGTGTGATCCCGCTGGACCTGTCCAAGGAGCTGCGGATCGAGACCGGCGCGGCGACCAGCCCCGCGCTGCTGGCCAACTTCGTGCGCATCCGCCCCGGCGAACGGGTCGACACCAGCCCCAACGCCACCTCCCAGCTGTACTACGTGCTCTACGGGCGGGGTTTCGCGGCGGTCAACGGCGAGCTGGTCGGATGGGAGAAGGGTGACTTTTTGACCCTGCCCGCGGGCACGCATTCGGTGTTCTACGCGGCCGCGGACACCGCCATGTACTGGGTGCACGACGAGCCGCTGATGCGCTACCTGGGCGCCGAAGCCACCCAGCCGCGGTTCCGCGCGACCAAGTTCCGCCGGACGGACGCGGTGGCCAAGCTCGAAGAGATCGCGGCGCGGCCGGGCGCCAACGAGAAGAGCCGGGTCAGCGTGCTGCTGGCCAACGCCAACCAGGAGCAGACGCTGACCATCACCCACGTCCTGTGGGCCATGTTCGGCGTGCTGCCACCGAATCAGGTGCAGCGCCCCCACCGGCACCAGTCGGTGGCCCTCGACCTGATCCTCGACGCGCCCGCCACCGGGTGCTACACGCTGCTGGGCACCCGCCTCGACGACCGCGGCGACATCGTCGACCCCATCCGGGTGGACTGGCGGGCCGGCTGCGCGTTCACCACCCCGCCGGGCATGTGGCACGCCCACTACAACGAGACCGACCAGCCCGCCCACCTGATCCCGATCCAGGACGCCGGGCTGCAGACCCATCTGCGCAGCCTCGACATCAAGTTCACGCAGCGCCGCGACCTCGTCGCCGGCTGATCCGGCGGGGAGTGCACGGTCCGCACTTGGCGCATAGTGTGGCTCGACATGAAGTTGCCCCTGCTGGGCCCCGTGTCGGTCACCGGCTTCCAGAACGCGTGGTTCTTCCTGGTTCTGCTGGCGGTGCTGCTGGTCCTGGGCATCTACGTGGTGCTGCAGTTCGCCCGGCGCCGCCGCGTGCTGCGGTTCGCCAACATGGAGGTGCTGGAGCGGGTCGCGCCGGCCCACCCCAGCCGCTGGCGGCACGTCCCGACGATCCTGCTGGCCGTGTCGCTGGTGCTGCTGACCACGGCGATGGCCGGGCCGACCTCCGACGTCCGGATCCCGCTCAACCGGGCCGTCGTCATGCTGGTCATCGACGTATCGGAGTCCATGGCCTCGACCGACGTTCCCCCGGACCGGCTGACCGCCGCCAAAGAGGCCGGCAAGCAATTCGCCGACGAGCTGACGCCGGCCATCAACCTGGGGCTGGTGGAGTTCGCGGCCAACGCCTCGCTGCTGGTCGCCCCGACGACCAACCGCCAGGCGGTCAAGGCCGCGATCGACAGCCTCAAGCCGGCCCCCAAGACCGCGACGGGCGAGGGCCTGTTCACCGCGCTGCAGGCCATCGCGACGGTCGGCTCGGTGATGGGCGGCGGCGACGGGCCGCCGCCGGCGCGCATCGTGCTGGAGTCCGACGGCGCCGAGAACGTGCCGCTGGATCCCAACGCCCCGCAGGGGGCGTTCACCGCGGCCCGGGCCGCCAAGGCCGAGGGCGTGCAGATCTCGACGATTTCGTTCGGCACGCCGTACGGCACCGTCGAGTACGAGGGCGCCACCATCCCGGTTCCCGTCGACGATCAGACGCTGAAGAAGATCTGCGAGATCACCGACGGCCAGTCGTTCCACGCCGACAGCCTGGAGTCGCTGAAGAACGTCTACGCGACCCTGCAGCGCCAGATCGGCTACGAAACCGTCAAGGGCGACGCCAGCCTGGCCTGGATGCTGCTGGGGGCCGTCGCGATGGCCGCCGCCGTCCTGGCCGGCCTGTTCCTGAACCGCCGGCTGCCCTCCTGAGCGATCAGACCGGCAGCCGCCGGTTGATCAGCAGCGCCAGCGCCGTCGCGATCAGGGCGGTGAGCACGCCCAGGCGCAACCACCCGGCACTGCCGGGACCCGGCACGGTGCGGTAGCCGATGTCCTTCTCGATGGCGTTGTAGCTCTTGGACAGCTCGTCGACGGTGCCGGCGGTGTAGGACTGCCCGCCGGACAGCTTGGCGATCATCTTCATCTGGTCCGTCGAGACCGGCACCGCGACCCGCTGCCCGTCCATCTCGATCTCGCCGGTCTTGGTGCCGAATGAGATCGTCGAGATGGGCACCCCCTCGTCGCGGGCCAGCCGCGCCGCGGTGTAGGCCCCGTCGTGCGGGTCGCTGGGGTTGGACGGCTTGTTCTCCTTGCCGTCGGACAGCAGCACGATGCGGGCCGGCGGCGGCGTGTCGCCACCGGTGATGGCGGTGGCGCTGACCGCGTGCAGGGCGGTGAAGATGGCCTGCCCGGTCGCCGTGCTGTCGGCGAAGTCGAGCTTCTTGAGCGCGTCGATCGTCGCCTGGTGCTGTGGCGTCGGCGGCACCAGCAGGTACGGCGTGCCCGCGAAGCCGACCAGCCCCAGGTTGATGCCCGGCGTCAGCTGGGTGGCGAACTGGGTGGCCGCCTCCTCGGCGGCCTTGAGCCGGTTGGGCGGCACGTCGGTCGCCCGCATGGACTGCGACATGTCGATGACCAGCACGATGACGGCCCGGTTGCGCGGGATGCGCATGTCGTGGGTGGGGGTCGCGAGCGCGATGGTCAGCAGGACCAGGCTGAGCAGCGACACCGCGATCGGGATGTGACGCGCCAGCGACTGCGGCACGCTCGTCTCGGTGAACCGGCGCAGCCGGCGCCGGCGGCGAGCCTGGACCAGGATGTAGACCCCGAGCAGAGCCAGCGGGAGCAAACCGAACAACAGCATGCCCGGGCGCTGAAAGCCGTAGAGCGGTAAGGGGCCTACCCCGGGAAGCGACACCCGCCAGTAAAGATGAGACTCAGGGACCCGTCAAACGGGGGACTATTCGCGCCGCAGCCGCCCGTCGACGAATTGCTCCAGGTTCTCCCACTCCCGCACCGCGGGGGCGTACGGCGCCGAGGGCTTGCCGACCGAGCCGGGCTCGAGCACGTAGGCCACCAGCTTGCCCAGCGGGCGCCCGGTCTCGAGGGCCTTGTCGACCGTGGCCTCCTCGGAGTAGTCGCCGATGTCGCGGAGCAGCTCGACGGCCAGGTCCAGCTGGTCGCGGTCCACCGCGTCGGGGCCGTCGGCGATGTCGTCGGCCAGCCCGCTGAGCACGTAGATGTTGTCCTCGGTGACCTTGACCTCCAGCGAGCCGTCGGTGGCGGCGGTGCGGATGTCGTCGTAGGTGCTCAGGTCGGACAGGTCGTGGTCGTGCTCGTCGGCGAGGTAGCGCGCCAGCGCCCGCTCGGAGCTGAACACGCTGATGCGCCCGTTGCGGCCCAGGAAGATCGGGCGGTCGTCCAGGTAGCACCGCAGCGTGTAGAACGTGCCAGAACTCGTCATGATCCGAATCGGGTCGATGCCCACCTGCAGCCAGAAATCCTCGTCGCTGCCCAGGATCACCGTGTCGCCGGCCGCGCGGGTCTCTTTTTCGGCCTCCTCGGCCTCCTCGGGCTCGTCGGGCTCGTCGGCCGCCTCGTCCGCCTCGCCGTCGGCCTCGGGTTCGGCCTCGGCGTCTTCGGTCTCCTCTTCCTCGGGCTCCTCGGCGAGCTCCTCGGCGGCCTTGGCCGACAGCTTGGCGTCCACCTCGGGGGTGGTCACGATGTCCTCGATCGCGGCGAGGACATCGTCCCAGCTGCGCCCGATGACCTCGCCGATCGCGTTCCAGCGCTTGAGGCCGGCCTTCCCGGTGAAGTGGTCGATCCCGCCCGAGACGGTGCCCAGCGTGGGGTTGCCGTTGAAGAACTTCGACACCGCCGCGAGCTCGCAGACCGACCCGATGGACGAGACCAGCGCCAGCGTGCGGGCCAGCCCGGTCACCGACTCCTCGGTCGGCTTCTCCGACACCAGCTCCTCGACCGCGACCAGATCGAACTGCTTGTCCTCGGCCGGTGCGAACTTGTGCGCGTGCGCGGAGGTCAGGTCCTTCCACGCCGGGTGGTCGACCAGGTCGTTGTCGGTATCGGAGCGCACGAACGCGACCAGGTCGGCGGCGGAGGCGAACACGTACAGGTCCTCGTCCTTGCCCAGGAACGCCTCCCACTCGTCGCCGGCGTCGCGCCAGCGGGGCGCCCACACGGTGTAGCGGTCGCCGTCGGAGAGGCTCAGGCGGATCGGCACGAGGTCAGCAGCCATGCGGCACACAATAGCGACGGCCGTGCAGGGTGCCGGGCGCTGGGCGTCGGAGCTAGCCCGGTGGCGGCGAGCGCCGGGACGGCGCGAGCAAGGAGCCGGGCAATCGGAGCTAGCCCGGTGGCGGCGAGCGCCGGGACGGCGCGAGCAAGGAGCCGGGCAATCGGAATCAGCCCCAGATGTCGGTGATGGGCGGCACGCTCGCCGCGTACCCGGTCTTGGGCAGCCCGTACATCTCCTCGATCGTGGCGAGCACGCTGTAGTGGTTGATCTGTTCGCTGTAATTGCCGGGCCGGACGTGGGCGCCGTAGAACACGGTCGGGATCTGGTTGCGGCTGCCGCCGTCGTCCTCGTCGAAGGTCAGGATCAGCAGGCTGTTGTTGGCGGCCGCCCAGTTGGCGTAGCCCGACAGCTGGCGGTTGAGCCAGGCGTCGGCCTGCGCGATCGAGCCGTCGTGCATGTTGTTGTCGTTGTTGGGAATGACGAACGAGACCGTGGGCAGGCTGGCGTAGTTGCCCATCGGGAAGGCGGAGAACGGCAGGGAGTTCGCCGGCGGCACGTTGGTGAAGTTGGCCCACGGCACGTGCTTGCGCGCGTACTTGCCGGCGCTGCACACCGGCGAGCCGACCGCGGGCAGGCCCTCGGCGAAGCCGACGAACGTGTGGCCCGCGGCCAGCAATTCCGAACCCAGGTTGGGGGCGGCGCCGCCGTTGACGGGGCAGGCATCGGTGGTCACCCCGAAGGTGTTGCCCGCGAACAGCGCGAGGTAATTCGGTTCGCTGGGGTGGGTTTCGGCGAACGACTGGACCATGTTGGCGCCGCCCGCGGCGAGCGCGGTGATGAACGGCGCCGACTTGTTGCCGATGATGTTGGCCTCGGAGCGGTTCTCCTCCACCACGATCACGATGTGCGCGAGCTGCGGAATGGCGGCCGCGAGGGCCACCCGGGGGGCCGCCGGGACGATCACCAGCGCCGTCAACACGGCCGCACCGGCCAGGTTTCTGATTGTGCGCAGCACGCGGGGAGTATATGGGCGGATTCGCCCGCAAGGGGCGGCGGCGCGAGCGTGTCGGCGTTGCGCGCCGCAATCGTTATATAGGCTCAAATCCCGTGGACACGCGCGTCATTGATCACCCGCTGGCCCTGTCGCGGCTGACGGTGTTGCGCGACGAACGCACCGACAACGCCCACTTCCGGGCCG
Source organism: Mycobacterium sp. UM_11 (assembly GCF_001414075.1). NCBI lineage: Bacteria > Bacillati > Actinomycetota > Actinomycetes > Mycobacteriales > Mycobacteriaceae > Mycobacterium > Mycobacterium sp. UM_11. The sequence continues at coordinate 24,398 of NZ_LATC01000039.1, forward strand.
GCCTGCGGGACCTGACCGCGATGCTGGTTTACGAGGCCACCCGCGACGCCGCCCGCGAGACCTTCGGAATTCGTACGCCGCTGGCCGAGACGGTCGGGGTGCGGCTGGCCAGCCCGCCGCTGTTGGTGCCGGTGCTGCGCGCGGGATTGGGCATGCTCGAGCGCGCCCTCGAGCTGCTTCCGGAGGCGCGGGTGGGCTTCGTTGGCGTGGCCCGCGACGAGCAAACCCATTGCGCGACGGGATATCTCGCGTCGTTGCCCGACGACCTGTCCGGTGTTCCAGTGATCGTCCTCGATCCGATGCTGGCCACCGGTGGCTCGCTGAAGCACACCGTCGGGCTGCTGCTGGAGCGCGGGGCGACCGACATCACGGTTTTGTGCGCGGTTGCCGCGCCGGAAGGCATTGCGGCGCTTGAGCGAACCGCCCCCGCGGCGCGCCTTTTCACCGTGGCCGTCGACGGCGGGCTCAACGAAAACGCCTACATCGTCCCGGGTCTCGGCGACGCCGGCGACCGCCAATACGGGCCGCGTTAGCCCATAACCTGCTGCACCAGCGCCTCGCGCAACGCGGCGGCCCGTTGCCGGGCCGCGGGCAGCCCGGCCGTCACCGCGCGGCGAACCTCGATGTAGAACTTCAGCTTTGGCTCGGTCCCGGACGGCCGCACCACCAGCCGCACGGACGTGTCGTCGTCACCGCCGGTGAAGATCAGCGCGTCGGTGATGTCGGTGAGGGTGGCGGTGAAACCGGCCAGCGTTTCCGGCGGCGTCGACCGCAGCCGCCGCATCAACTCGGCGGCCTCGGCGACGTCGGCGACCCGCCGCGACACCGCCGCGACGTCGTGCACGCTGTGGCGCTCGGCGAGTTCGTCGAGCGCGTCGGAAACCGAACGGCCCCGGTCTTTCAGGGCGGCCACCAGGTCGCACACCAGCACCGCGGCGCTGATGCCGTCCTTGTCCCGCACGGCGTCCGGGTCGACGCAGTGCCCGATCGCCTCCTCGTAGGCGTACACCAGGGTGCCGCCGGGCACCCCCGCGTCGGCGCGCGCCAGCCACTTGAAACCGGTGAGCGTTTCGACGTGGGTGGCTCCATGGTCGCGCGCGATCGCCGCCAGCATGCGCGACGACACCACGGTGCTGGCCACCACCGCCGTCGGTGGATCGGCGACCCGCGACAGGATGTAATCGCCGAGCAGCCAACCGGTTTCGTCTCCGGACAGCATCCGCCATCCCGGCCCCGCCGGGATGCCGACCGCGCACCGGTCGGCGTCGGGATCCAGCGCGATCGCGACGTCGGCCGTGACGTCGGCGGCCAGGGCGAGCAGCGCGTCGGCGGCGCCGGGCTCCTCGGGGTTGGGGAAAGCGACGGTGGGGAAGTCGGGGTCGGGCGCGAACTGGGCGCCGACCGTGTGCACCTGCCCGAAGCCGGCGCGTTGCAACGCTTCCACCGCCACCACGCCGCCCACCCCGTGCAGCGGGGTCAGGGCCACCCGCACCGTGCCCGCGCCGCGCCGCACGGCGGCGGCACGCGCGATGTAGCGCTCGACCAGGTCGGTGGCCGCGGGTTGCACCGGCGCCCGGCCGATTTCGTCGGCCGGGGGAGCGGCGGCCATCGCGGCCTCGATCTCGCGGTCAGTGGGCGGGACGATCTGGATGCCGCCGTCGGTGTACACCTTGTAGCCGTTGTCCGCCGGCGGGTTGTGCGACGCGGTGATCTGTATCCCGGCGACGGCCCCGGTGCGCCGCACCGCGAACGCGACCACCGGGGTCGGCACCGGCCCCGGGAACAGCAGCACCGAAAAACCCTGGGCTGCAAGCACTTCTGCGGCCACGGTGGCGAAAACCGCGGAGCCGTGCCGGGAGTCGCGGCCGACGATCACCGTGCCGCCCGCCAGCCCGCGGCCGGCCAGCACCTGCGCCACCGCCCAGGTGGCGCGCGACACCACCGCCACGTTCATGGCGTCGGGCCCGCCGCGCACCGGGCCGCGCAGGCCCGCCGTGCCGAAGGTGAGCGGGTGGGCGAATCGCGCCGCCAGCTCGTCGGGATCGCACGCGGCGAGCTCGGCGGCCGTCACCGGATCGGGATCGTGGGCGATCCATTCGTCGGGCGTCATGGCGTCATCGCGTCATCGCCTCAGAACCGGGCGATGACGTCGGCCAGCAGCGCGCCCATCCGACTGGCCGACGCGGCGCCCGCGGCGAGCACCTCGGCGTGGCTCAGCGGCTCGCCGCTGATGCCGGCGGCCAGGTTGGTGACCAGCGACACCCCGAGCACCTCGGCGCCGGCCGCCCGGGCCGCGATGGTCTCGTGCACCGTGGACATGCCGACCAGGTCGGCGCCCAGCGTCCGCAGCATGCGCACCTCGGCGGGCGTCTCGTAATGCGGTCCCGGCAGGCCCGCGTAGACGCCCTCGGCCAGCCCTGGATCGCCCTGGCGGGCCAGCTCCCGCAGCCGCGGCGCGTAGGCGTCGGTCAGGTCCACGAACTGCGGGCCGACCAACGGGGACCGCGCGGTCAGGTTGAGGTGGTCGCTGATCAGCACCGGCTGGCCGACCGCCATGTCGCCGCGCAGCCCGCCGGCCGCGTTGGTGAGCACGACGATGCGCGCCCCGGCCGCGCAGGCCGCCCGCACCGGGTGCACCACGTGACCGAGGTCGTGGCCCTCGTAGGCGTGCACGCGACCGACGAGCACCAGCACCCGGCGATCGCCGATGCGCGTCGACATCAGCTCGCCGGTGTGCCCGATGGCGGTGGGCGGCGCGAACCCGGGGACGTCGGCCTGGGGCAGCACGGCGCCGGGGGAGCCGAGCGCGGTCGCCGCCGGGCGCCATCCCGAGCCCAGCACGACGGCGACGTCATGCTCATCCACGCCGGTGCGCTCGGCGATGACCTGCGCCGCCCGCCGCGCCAGTTCACCGGGGTCGGATGCGACGTCGCTCACAGTCGGCGAGCCTAGTCCGGGGTTAGCGCCGCGATGGCGTGCCCAGCGATATGTGAAAATCTGCCGCATGAATCTTCGTAGGTGGTCGGTCGCCGGCCTGGCGGTCGCCGTTGCGGTGTCGCTGTTTTCGATCACGGGCCCGGTGGCGCCGGCGCGGGCCGAATGCCCCGACGTGCAACTCATCTTCGCCCGCGGCACGGCCGAGCCGCCCGGCCTCGGCGCCGCCGGAGACGCGCTGCTGGCCGCGCTGCACTCGGCCCTCGGCTCGCGCAGCGTCGACTCGTACCCGGTGAACTACCCGGCCAGCTACAACTTCCTGCAAACCGCCGACGGCGCCAATGACGCCCGCGACCACATCGCCCAAATGGTCGAGCAATGCCCGGGAACGAAACTCGTGCTCGGCGGCTTTTCGCAGGGCGCCGCCGCGGTCTCGATGCTGGCCGGGGTGCCGCCGCTGGGCGAGCGCATCGGCAACTTCGGCTCCGCTCCCGCGCTGGACCCCGGCCTGGCCGGCAAGGTCGCGGCCGTCGCGGTGTTCGGCAACCCCGGCAACCGCTTCAACACGCCCCTGTCCACGGCGGGCCAGTTCGCCGGCCGCGCCATCGACATCTGCAGCCCCGGTGACCCGGTGTGCGTCGTCGGGGGTCGCGACCGGGATGCCCACCACGATTACGGTGTGCCGCCCTACCCCGGACAGGCGGCGGGATTCATCGCCGGACTGGTATAGCCCAGGCCCAAAGGTCGCGGTGGGATACTGCCAGAATGCCCACCACCGCATTGGACGCCGTCGAGGATGTCGTGCGGCGACGAGGCTCCGAACTAGTTGAGCTGTCCCACGCCATTCATGCCGAGCCCGAGCTGGCGTTCGCCGAGCATCGCAGCTGCGCGAAGGCCCAGGCGTTGGTCGCCGAACGCGGCTTCGAGATCACCGCGGCCGCCGGCGGCCTGGACACCGCCTTCCGCGCCGACTTCGGCAGCGGCCCGCTGACCATAGGGGTGTGCGCCGAGTACGACGCGCTGCCCGAGATCGGGCACGCCTGCGGCCACAACATCATCGCGGCGTCGGCCGTGGGCACCGCGCTGGCGCTGGCCGAGGTGGCCGATGACCTGGGGCTGCGGGTCGCGCTCATCGGCACCCCCGCCGAGGAGGCGGGCGGCGGCAAGGCACTGCTGCTGAGCGCCGGGGTGTTCGACGACGTCGCGGCGGCGGTGATGCTGCATCCCGGGCCCGCCGACATCGCCGCCGCCCGCTCGCTGGCGCTGTCGGAGGCGACGGTGAACTACCGCGGCAAGGAATCCCACGCCGCCGTCGCGCCGCATCTGGGCGTCAACGCCGCCGACGCCGTCACCGTCGCGCAGGTGGCGGTCGGGTTGTTGCGTCAGCAACTGGCCCCGGGCCAGATGGTGCACGGGATCGTCACCGACGGCGGGCAGGCCGTCAACGTCATTCCCGGGCATGCCACGCTGCAATATGCGATGCGGGCGGTCGAATCGGATTCGCTGCGACAGCTGGAGGGCAGGATGTACGCGTGCTTTTCGGCGGGCGCGCTGGCCACCGGCTGCGAATACGAAATCGACAGTCCCGCACCGGCATACGACGAACTCAAGCCCGACGAATGGCTGGCCGACGTCTTCCGCGAGGAGATGCGCCGGCTCGGGCGCGAGCCGGTGGCCCGCGAGTTCGAGGCGGCGCTGCCGATGGGCAGCACCGACATGGGCAACGTGACCCAGGTGCTGCCGGGCATTCACCCGGTGGTCGGGGTCGACGCCGGCGGCGCCATGGTTCACCAGCGCGCGTTCGCCACCGCGGCCGCCGGTCCCAGCGCCGACCGCGCCGTCGTCGAGGGCGCGATCATGCTGGCCCGCACGGTGGTTCAGCTGGCCCAGACGCCGGCCGAGCGCGACCGGGTGCTGGCCGCGCACGAACGGCGGGCGAGCGCATGAGCCTCGCCGCCGCCGCCACCACCTGGCTGGCCGCCCACCACGACGACCTCGTCGAATGGCGCCGGCACATCCACCGCTACCCCGAGCTGGGCCGGCAGGAGTACGCCACCACCCAGTTCGTGGCCGAGCGGTTGGCCGACGCCGGGCTCAACCCGAAGGTGCTGCCCGGCGGCACCGGGCTGGTCTGCGATCTCGGCCCCGACCACGGGCCGAGGATCGCGCTGCGGGCCGACATGGACGCGCTGCCGATGGCCGAGCGGACCGGCGCCCCCTACACCTCCACGATGCCCAACGTCGCGCACGCCTGCGGCCACGACGCCCACACCGCCATCCTGCTCGGCACCGCGCTGACCCTGGCGTCGGTGCCCGAACTGCCGGTCGGGGTGCGGCTGATCTTCCAGGCAGCCGAGGAGCTGATGCCCGGCGGCGCCATCGACGCGATCGCCGCCGGGGCGATCACCGGGGTGTCGCGGATCTTCGCCCTGCACTGCGACCCTCGGCTCGAGGTCGGCCAGATCGCCGTGCGGCACGGCCCCATCACGTCGGCGGCCGACCAGATCGAGATCACGCTGCATTCGCCGGGCGGGCACACCTCGCGCCCGCACCTGACCGCCGACCTGGTCTACGGGCTGGGCACGCTGATCACCGGGCTGCCCGGCGTGCTGTCCCGGCGCATCGACCCGCGCAACGGGACGGTGCTGGTGTGGGGGGCGGTCAACGCGGGAGTGGCCGCCAACGCCATTCCGCAGACCGGGGTGCTGGGCGGCACGGTCCGCACCGCGAGCCGGCAGACCTGGGTGGGCCTCGAGGAGATCATCCGCGACACGGTGTCGGCGCTGCTCGCGCCGCTGGGCATCGAGCACACGCTGCAGTACCGGCGCGGCGTGCCGCCGGTGGTCAACGAGGACGTCTCGACGCGCATCCTCACCCACGCGATCGAGGCCATCGGCCCGGACGCGCTGGCCGACACCCGCCAGTCCGGCGGCGGCGAGGATTTCTCCTGGTATCTCGAGGAGATTCCCGGCGCGATGGCCCGGCTGGGCGTCTGGTCGGGCCGGGGGCCGCAGCTGGATCTGCACCAGCCGACGTTCGACCTGGACGAGCGGGCGCTGGCGATCGGCCTGCGCGTGATGGTCAACATCGTCGAGCAGTCGGCGGCGTTCCCGTCGCCCTAGCTGCCTGGGCAGTACACCTAGCCCGTCGCACGCGCGACGTGCTCGACGATCCGGGCGTAGCTTCGCCGCGTGACGTCGGCCGCCCCGCTCATGATGTTGTAGCCGTGGTCGACCCCGGCCACCTCGTAGTACTCCGCCAGCGACCCGACGGCGTCGAGCCGCTCCGCGTATCGGCGGGCCTCGTCGCGCAGCCGGTCGTGTTCGGCCGTCACGACCAGCGCGGGCGCGATGCCGGCGATCCCGTCGGCGTTGGAGCCCCACGCCGGTGAGGCCAGCCGGTCGCGGCGCAGCGCCGGGTCGGGCACGTAGGCGGTGTCGAAGACCTCGCCCATCCACGGTTTCATGATCGCCCGGTGGCCGATCGCGGACGGCTTGTCGCGGGTGGGCGTCACGAGGTCAAGCGGCGCATAGTGCAACACTTGCAGGGCGATTCGCGGGCCGTCGTTCTCCAGCGCCAGCCGCGCCGCCGCCGCGCTGAGGTTGCCGCCCGCGCTCTGGCCGCCCACGCACAGCCGCGTGCCGTCCCAGTCCCGGTCCGGGGCGGCCGCCCAGCGCACGATGTCGTAGACCTGAAGCGGTGCCGCGGGGAAGCGGTGCCGCGGCGCCAACACGTAGTCCGGGTTGACCACCACCGCGCCCGCGTGGGCCGCCAGGTAGCGGCACCACGGGTCGTCTTGTTGTGGATGCCCGATCACGAAGCCGCCGCCGTGCACGTTGACGTACACCGGGGGGCTCGTCGTGTCGGCCGTCGGGTGGTAGACGGTCGCCGGCACCGGGCCGTGCCGGGTGGGGATGGTGACTTGCGAGGTCTCGCCGGGAATCTCGGGGAAGCGCACGGCGGCCTTGGGGGCCGGGTTGACGACGGCGGCGAACGCGCGCGCCAGCGCGTCGGCGACCACCGGCGTGGACAGGATCGACACGGGCCCTACGAGCCGGTGCCCGGGCCGATGTTGTGGGCCGGCCTGGTCCGTAGGTTGTGAACGTAATCGGCTGGCGCTCCGGCGATTTCGGCCGCATCGGCCATCACACCAAGATATCGCGCCGACGGCAGGCCGCCCTCCCAGGCGTCGAGCACATACAGCCACGCCAGCACGGGGTCCGTGCTGGTGTCCGACGCGATGCGTTCCACCCGGCAGCGGATCTTCTTGTGCACGCCGAATTCCGAGCCCTCCCACCGGTCGAGGTTGTTCTCGTCGGCCGGGGTCATGTCGTAGAGGACGACGAACACCTTGGACGTCGGATCCTCGACGATGGTGGCCAGCGCGCCTTCCCACCCGATGTCCTCGCCGCCGAACGTCAGCCGCCAGCCGTGCAACCAGCCGGTTCCGGCCATCGGCGAATGGGGTGCCCGCTTGAGCATCTGCTCAGGATCCATGTTCGACCCGTAGGCGGCGTAGATCGGCACGGGGAAATCTTAGACGTCACGCGCACGGGCGGTCTTCTCACGAGGGTCGCCGCGCTGCACCGCCCCCGGTCGCCCCGCTAGGTTGGGGCTGTGGTGACCCGCATCGTGATCCTCGGTGGCGGCCCGGCCGGTTACGAAGCCGCGCTGGTGGCCGCCACCTCCCACCCCGACACCACCCACGTCACCGTGATCGACTCCGACGGCATCGGCGGCGCTGCCGTGCTGGACGACTGCGTGCCGTCCAAGACGTTCATCGCCTCGACCTGGCTGCGCACCGAGTTGCGCCGCGCGCCGCGGCTCGGTTTCGACATCGACATCGACGACGCCAAGATCTCGCTGCCGCGGATTCACGCCCGGGTCAAGCAACTCGCCACCGAGCAATCGGCCGACATCACCGAACAGCTGCTCGGCATGGGCGTGCACGTGGTCGCCGGGCGCGGCGAGCTGATCGACCCCACGCCCGGGCTGGCGTGCCACCGCCTCAAGGCCACCGCCCCGGACGGCACCACCAGCGAGTACGAGGCCGACGTGGTGCTGATCGCGACCGGCGCGAGCCCGCGGATCCTGCCGTCGGCCCAGCCCGACGGCGAGCGCATCCTGACCTGGCGGCAGCTCTACAACCTCGAGGCCCTGCCCGAACACCTCATCGTGGTGGGGTCGGGCGTCACCGGCGCCGAGTTCGTGCACGCCTACACCGAGCTGGGCGTGCCGGTGACGGTGGTCGCCAGCCGGGACCGGGTGCTGCCCTACGAGGACGCCGACGCCGCCGCGGTCCTGGAGGAGGCGTTCTCCGAGCGCGGCGTCCAGCTGGTCAAGAACGCCCGCGCCCAATCGGTCACCCGCGCGGGAGACGGTGTGCTGGTCACCCTGGCCGACGGGCGCACCGTCGAGGGCAGCCATGCCCTGATGACCATCGGCTCGGTGCCCAACACCGGCGGCCTCGGCCTGGACCGGGTGGGCATCGAGCTGGGCCGCGGCGGCTACCTGACCGTGGACCGGGTGTCGCGGACCTCGGTGGCCGGCATCTACGCGGCCGGCGACTGCACCGGGTTGCTGCCGCTGGCCTCGGTGGCCGCCATGCAGGGCCGGATCGCGATGTATCACGCGCTGGGCGAGGGCGTCAGCCCGATCCGGTTGCGCACGGTGGCGGCGACGGTGTTCACCCGGCCCGAGATCGCGGCCGTCGGCGTGCCGCAAACCATGATCGACGACGGCTCGGTGTCGGCCCGCACGATCACGCTGCCGCTGCGCACCAACGCCCGGGCCAAGATGTCCGGCCTGCGACAGGGTTTCGTGAAGGTGTTCTGCCGCAAGTCCACCGGCGTGGTGATCGGCGGTGTGGTGGTGGCGCCGATCGCCTCCGAGCTGATCCTGCCGATCGCCGTGGCCGTCCAGAACCGCATCACCGTCAACGAGCTGGCCCAGACGCTGGCCGTTTACCCGTCGTTGTCCGGATCGATCACCGAGGCCGCTCGTCGCCTGATGGCCCACGACGATCTCGACTAGCCTGGGTTCGACACCGTCCTACTGACGAGTAACCCGGAGGAGTTCGCTGCCGTGACCGATCCGATCCACGCGCCCAGCGAGTTGGGCTCGCCGGCGGCCGTGCTGGGACCGCAGCATCGCGAGGTGGCCTGGGAGCGGCTCGGCACCGAGCAGTTCGACGTCGTCGTGATCGGCGGCGGCGTGGTGGGTTCGGGTTGCGCGCTGGACGCCGCGACCCGCGGGCTCAAGGTGGCGATGGTCGAGGCCCGTGATTTCGCGTCGGGCACGTCCAGCCGCTCGTCGAAGATGTTCCACGGCGGGCTGCGCTACCTCGAACAGCTGGAATTCGGGCTGGTGCGCGAGGCGCTCTACGAGCGGGAGCTGTCGCTGACCACGCTGGCCCCGCACCTGGTCAAGCCGCTGCCGTTCCTGTTCCCGCTGACCCACCGGTGGTGGGAGCGCCCGTACACCGCGGCGGGCATCTTCCTCTACGACAGCCTGGGCGGCGCGAAATCCGTTCCGGCACAGAAGCATTTGACGCGCGCGGGGGCGTTGCGGCTGTGCCCGGGCCTGAAGCGCAGCTCGCTGATCGGCGGCATCCGCTACTACGACACCGTCGTCGACGACGCCCGGCACACGCTGACCGTCGCGCGCACGGCCGCCCACTACGGCGCGGTGGTGCGCTCCTCGACCCAGGTGGTCGCGCTGCTGCGCGAGGGCGACCGGGTGACCGGCGTGCGGGTGCGCGACTCCGAGGACGGCGCCGTCACCGAGGTCCGTGGCCACGTCGTGGTCAACGCGACCGGGGTGTGGACCGACGAGATCCAGGCGTTGTCCAAGCAGCGCGGGCGATTTCAGGTCCGCGCGTCCAAGGGCGTGCACGTGGTGGTGCCGCGCGACCGCATCGTCAGCGACGTCGCCATCATCCTGCGCACCGAGAAGTCGGTGATGTTCGTCATCCCGTGGGGCAGCCACTGGATCATCGGCACCACCGACACCGACTGGAACCTGGACCTGGCCCACCCCGCGGCCACCAAGGCCGACATCGACTACATCCTCACCACCGTCAACGCCGTGCTTGCCATCCCGCTGACCCACGCCGACATCGACGGCGTGTACGCGGGTCTGCGGCCGCTGCTGGCCGGGGAGAGCGAGGAGACCTCCAAGCTGTCGCGGGAGCACGCCGTCGCGGTGCCCGCGCCCGGCCTGGTCGCCATCGCCGGCGGCAAGTACACCACCTATCGGGTGATGGCCGCCGACGCGATCGACGCCGCGGCCGAGTTCATCCCCGCCCGCGTTGCGCCCTCGATCACCGAGAAGGTCAGCCTGCTGGGCGCCGACGGCTACTTCGCGCTGGTCAATCAGGCCGAACACGTTGCGGCGCTGCAGGGTTTGCATCCGTACCGGGTGCGGCACCTGCTGGACCGCTACGGTTCGCTGATCGGCGACGTGCTGGGCCTGGCGGCCGGCAACGCCGACCTGCTCAGCCCGATCAAGGAGGCGCCGGGCTACCTCAAGGTGGAGGCGCTGTACGCCGTCACCGCCGAGGGGGCGCTGCACCTGGAGGACATCCTGGCCCGCCGGATGCGCATCTCGATCGAGTACTCGCACCGCGGCGTCGACTGCGCCCGCGAGGTCGCCGACGTGGTCGCGCCCGTGCTGGGGTGGTCGGCGGCGGACGTCGAGCGCGAGGTGGCGAACTACTCCGCGCGGGTGGAGGCCGAGATCCTGTCGCAGGCCCAGCCCGACGACGTGTCGGCGGACGAGTTGCGGGCGAGCGCCCCGGAGGCGCGCGCCGAGATCCTCGAGCCGGTACCCCTGAATTGAGCCGGCATTGAGGCCCGCGCCACTTCCCGTGCGGGACGGGCTGGGCCCGGCGCGGGTGCGGCTGCGCGGCGGACCGGTGCTGGCCGAGCTGACCGCCCGGTTCGGCGCGGCCGCCCGGTCGAAAGTCCTTGCGGGAGAGGTGGTCGACGCCGGCGGCGCGGTGATCGACGAGGCCACGGTGCTGCCCGCGGGTGCCAGCGTCTATCTCTACCGCGAGCTGCCCGACGAGGTGCCCGTCCCGTTCGACATCCCGGTCCTTCATCGCGATGACGACATCGTGGTCGTCGACAAGCCGCACTTCCTGGCCACCATGCCCCGCGGCCGGCATGTGGCGCAGACGGCGCTGGTGCGGCTGCGCCGGGAACTGGGCCTGCCGCAGCTGAGCCCGGCCCACCGGCTCGACCGGCTGACCGCCGGGGTGCTGCTGTTCACGACCCGCCGCGAGGTGCGCGGTGCCTATCAGACGCTGTTCGCCCGGGGGTTGGTGCGCAAGACGTACCTGGCCCGCGCCGCCGTCGACCCGGCCGTGGCGTTGCCGCGGGTGGTGCGCAGCCGAATCGTCAAGCGGCGCAGGGTGTTACAGGCCGCCACCGAGCCGGGTGTGCCGAACGCGGAGACGCTGGTGGAACTCGTCGCCCCGGACGGCCTGTACCGGCTGACCCCGCGCACCGGGCGCACCCATCAGCTGCGCGTGCACATGGCCGCGCTGGGGGTGCCGATCGACGGTGACCCGTTGTATCCCGACGTCATCGACGTGCCGGCCGACGACTTCCGCACGCCGCTGCGATTGTTGGCGCAGCGCATCGAGTTCGACGATCCGCTGACGGGACAGCGCCGCGAGTTCGTCAGCCGGCGGACGCTGGACTGACCCCTTTTCTCGGAGGCCGCCCGCGCGTTGCTCCGAACTCGAGTGCTACGGCCGCACGCATGAGCGATTGGTTGAACTCGCTCTCGCGGCCGTGAACCGACCGTTGCGCGGCTTACACTTCGGCAATGTTCTCGGAGACGCGCTATGCCCTGAACGGGGACTTGCATGTCGCCTTTCGCACGGCGGGCGCGGGCGCTCGGGACATCGTGTTCGTCCCGAACTGGTTCACAAACTGTGAGGTCGTTTCGGAGCTGCAATCCATGCAGGGGTGGGTCGAAGCGATGACATCGCTCGGTCGGCTGATCTTCTTCGACCAGCCCGGCACCGGGGCGTCTGATCCCGTCGCGCCGGGCGCACTGCCGACCATGGAGCAATGGGCGGACAGCATCACTGCGGTGCTCGACGAACTCGGAAGTGATGAAGCGGTCCTCGTCGCGAGCTGTGGCGCGTTGGGGACGGGAGCGCTGGTGTTCGCGGCAACATATCCGTCCCGCACTACCGCGCTCGTCGCGCTTCAGGGCTACGCGCATCCGCTCAACGAACGACGTGGGCCTCCCACCCCGGAGGAAGCGCTCGCCTGGTCGCTCGCCTTATGGGGCAGCGGAGAACTCCATCACCTCCTCAATCCGGACATGCCATGGAACGAGGAGATCCGGGCGACGTGGGCTCGGTTCGAACGTCTATCGGCAAGCCCACGAACCGCTGCTTACATGCTTCCTCTCGTGGCCGAAATGGACTTGCGGGCAATCCTTCCAACAGTCCACGTACCAACCCTCGTCCTCCAACACACCGACGATGTGATGATCCCGGCTGAGTGGGGTAAGGACGTCGCCGACCACATACCCGGCGCGAAATACGTTGCGCTGCCAGGCCGCAACATGTATCACTTCGTCGATCCATGGCGCGAGTCCTTCCAGCAGATTGCCGAGTTCCTCACGGGGCAACAGCCCGACGTGGCCGACGACCGGGTGCTCGCCACCGTACTTTTCACTGACATCGTGGACTCGACACGCCGGGCCGCCGAAATGGGAGACCGTGACTGGCATGCGTTGCTCGATGCGCACGACGCCGTCGTCCGATCGCAACTTGCGCGCTTTCGGGGTCGCGAGGTGAATACGTCGGGCGACGGTTTCCTCGCGATGTTCGACGGTCCGCAGCGAGCGATCCGCTGCGCCATGGCGATCCGCGAAGCGGTGCAGGCGTTGGGCATCGAGGTGCGCGCGGGGTTGCACACGGGCGAGTGCGAAATTCGGGGCGACGACATCGGCGGTATCGGCGTGCACATCGGCGCGCGGGTGAGCGCGCTGGCCGGGCCGAACGAGGTGCTGGTGTCCAGTACGCTGCGTGACCTTGTGATCGGGTCGGGACTTGAGTTCGAGGAACGCGGCGCGTACGAGCTCAAGGGCGTGCCTGGCGAATGGCGTGTCTTTGCGGTCGCATAGCGTTTTTAACCCGGCGCCGAGGCTCTAGTGCAGTGCTGACCACCTGGATCGACATGGGCTGAATTTCCGACGACGGTCGGCACAGGGTTTTTGGGATCGGTAGCAGCCCGGGCCGCATCCAATACTTCGCGTATTACCCATACGACTGAATCAGTACGGTCCGATACTGATCGTCAGGGTCGTCAAGGAATGGGAGCGAGGGCGTGTCGCACTACCGCACCACAAAGAGGATGCTCGGTTCAATGCTGCTGTCGGGTGGCATCGCCGCGGCCCTGTTGGGCGCGGGCGCCCCCACCGCCCAGGCCGATTCGTATATGGGGCCGTGGACATGTTGCCCCGGACAACAAGACGGACACCCCCAAGGCCCCGGTCCGGGCTGCCCATTCTCGGGCGCGGGGGTCAACTGGGACAGGAACGTCTGCCACACCTGGTGGAGCGTCTACTACGGGCACGGAAACGTCGGGCCCACCACGTGGGACGGCCCCGACGCACCGCCGCCCGACGCGACGCAAAAGCCTTGGTGCGGTTTCCCTTTCATGTGTTCAGGGACACCGTAATCGGCGGCGGGTAGGCCTAGGGAAGGCGAGGCAATGTCGAACAATCACACGGTCAGGAAGGTCATCACCGGGGCGCTGCTGTTCGGCGGCGTGGCGGTAGCCGGTTTGGGGCTGGCGGCGGGCGCCGCCCAGGCGCGGCCCGGTCCCGCCCCGCAAGTCATCGGCCCATTGCCCCTGGACAACTTCACCGTCCCGCACGACTGGTGCCCGGGGCAGCCGTTGCCCATGCCGGATGTCCGGTGGGACATGGGTGTCTGCCACCACTGGTACTGGGTCCCGGTCGGGGGCATGGGCAATGTCGGCCAATTCGTGTGGGAGGGCGACGCCCCCCGCCGGCCGCTGGGCCCGCCGCCCTGCTACGGGGCGCCCATCTGCTTGCCCGGCCTCTAGCGTGAGCCGCCCGCGATGGGGTAGCCCGCGGGGATGGACATCACCGTTACGTTCGTGGGCAACGCCACCACGCTGATCGCCGCGGGCGGCCTGACGCTGCTGACCGACCCCAACTTCCTGCACCGCGGCCAACATGCGTACCTCGGCCACGGGCTGGTGTCCAGGCGCCTGAAGGAACCGGCGCTGCGCATCGACGAGCTCCCGCCGGTGGACGCGATCGTGCTCTCCCACATGCATGGCGACCACTGGGACCGGGTGTCGCAGCGGGGCCTCGACCACGCCCTGCCCGTCGTCACGACCCCGCACGCCGCCACGCGGCTGCACCGCCGCGGCTTCGACAACGCGCGGGGGCTGGACACCTGGGGGCGGCACAGCATCACCAAGGGCGACACCACCGTCACCATGACGTCGCTGCCGGGGCGGCACGGTCCGGGCTGGACGCACCGGCTGCTGCCGCCGGTGATGGGCACCATGCTGGAATTCGCCGGGGCCGACGGGTCGCCGCCGCGCCGGCTCTACATCTCCGGCGACACCCTGCTCGTCGAGGAACTCAAGGAGATCCCGGCCCGGTTCGACCGCATCGACGCCGGCGTCCTGCACCTGGGCGGCACCCGCCTGCCGGCCGGCCCGCGGCTTCCGTTCGGCCTGACGGTAACCATGAACGGTCGTCAGGGCGCGGGGCTGGTCGCCCTGCTCAGGCTGCCGAAGGCCATCCCGGTGCACTTCGACGACTATGGCGTCTTCGCGTCACCGCTGGCCGACTTCACGCGGGAGATGCAGCGCCGGGACCTGGCCGACCGGATCATCGAGGTGCCGCGCGGCGGGTCGGTGACCGTCTGAGGAAAACCGCCGCCACCTGCCCTGAAAGGGCCGACACCGGCAAAAACTTTGGTTACCCTAACGTCACGGGTATATCGTTCGTCACATCCGGTACTCGACGGGGAAGGATTCGGGCGGCACCCTGGGGGGAGCGTAATGTTTCCGGTCTCTTTGCAACTTAGTCAGCGAAATTTTCCGGCCGCGTACTCGGCGTAGACAATGTGAGATGTGATGGACTTATTCGCGCCACCTGAGGTCACCTCGACCCTGATTCACTCCGGTCCCGGAGCAGGGTCGCTGATCGAGGCTGCCGGCGCGTGGCAGAGTCTGGGCGTCGAACTGGAGAACTCGGTCGCGGTGTATGCGTCCGTGCTGTCGTCGCTGATCGAATCGTGGGACGGGCCGTCCTCGATGGCGATGCTGCAGGCCGTGCAGCCCTACCTCATCTGGCTGCGTACCACCGCGGAGCAGGCCCACCAGATGGCCACCTCGGCGGAGTCGGCCGCGGCCGCGTTCACCGCCGTCCGCGCAGCCGTGGTCCTGCCCGCCGTGGTGGCCGCCAACCGGACCCGCCTGGCGCAACTGCTGGCCACCAACCGGTTCGGCCAGAACACGGCCGCGATCGCCGTGACCCAAGACGAATACCAGACCATGTGGGCCAACAACTCGGCGGCCCTGGCCCGGTACCAGGCGGCCTCGTCGCAGGCCACGGGCCAGCTGTCCCAGTTCAACTCGCCGCTCGCCATCGCCGACCCGTCCGCCTCGGCGAAGCAGGCCAACGTGGTGGCCGCCAACGCCGCCCTGGCGCCGGCCGCGAGCACCGGGAACGTCATCGACCAGCTGGGCGTCACGCCGTTCGACCCCAATGCTGGTTGGTTCAGCTACTTCAGCACCTGGGGCAACCAGTTCATCTCGTCCGGGTTCCCCATCAACCTGCTCAGCTACCTGGCGCAGAACACCTCCGCCCAGGCGCTGCAGGGCGTGGGCGGCGACATCGGCCTGGGGCTCTCCGAGGGCGAGGGCGCGCTGGCGTCGTCCATCACCCGGCTGGCCGGGGCCGTCTCCGCCGCGCCCGGCGGCGCGGCCTCCGGCGCGATGGGGGTCGGGGTATCGCTGGGCAAGCTGACCGCGCCGCCGGCGGTGGTGGGGCTGCTGCCGGCGACGCAGACGCCGGTGCAACTCGCGTCCTCGGTGTCGCCCCTGCCGGCCGAACCCGGGCTCACCGGGATGCCGCTGATGCCCATGATGGCGCCGACTTCCAACTCGGCGGGCAGCGGTTGGCGCAAGCGCAAGCAGCAGAAGTTCGACGACCTTGAGTACGGGGCGGAAATCCCGAAGAAGGTGATACACAGACCGCCCAGCGGAGGATGAGGGACGACGATGGTTCCTCACTACTCCGGAAGCAGAATTTCGCCGCCGGATAGTTTATTTGCGGCGCAATTGAACGGCGGCTGCCGTTCACGCGTGCCCTGTCGCGTGGGGCGCGAACATGATTGATTTCGGGCTGCTGCCGCCCGAGATCACCTCGGCGCTGATCCACTCCGGACCCGGCGCCTGGTCGATGATCGAAGCCGCGGGCGTATGGCAGGAACTCGCCGCCGAACTGGAGGGGGCCGCGAGTGGCTACACCTCGGAGCTGGCGTCCCTGGCGGGAACGTGGCAGGGCCCGTCCTCGACGGCCATGGCCCGGGCTTTCGAGCCCTACATCGCCTGGCTGCGGACCACCGCGGCGCAGTGCCAGGAAATCGCCGTGTCCGTCGAAACCGTAACGGCGGCATTTGAATTGACGCACTGGACGGTGGTGCACCCCTCCGTCGTCGCCGCCAACCGGGCGCGGCTGGCAATGTTGTTGGCCACCAACTTCTTCGGGATCAACGCGCCGGCCATCGCCGAGACCGAAGCCGAGTACAACGCCATGTGGGTGAGCAATTCGGCGGCGATGTACCGCTACAGCGCCACCGCGCTCAGCGCCGTCAAGCCCACGCCGTTCACGCCACCGCCGCCGGTCGCCAACCCCTCGGGCACCGCCACCCAGGCCGCGATGGTGTCGGCCGCCGGCAATACCCAAAGCGCGGCAAGCACGTTCGCCACCACATCGGGGTCGATAATCGACACCCTGAACGTCCTTCCCTACGACCCGAACAAGGGCTGGTTCGGTTACTTCAGCACCTGGGGCAACCAGTTCATCGCCGGCGGCTTTCCCGTCAACCTCCTCAGCTACCTCGCGCAATTGAATGCGGCCAAAGCGCTTTCCGGTGTCGGCTCCGACATCGGCCAGGGCCTCGCGGAGGGTTCGGCGGCGCTGTCGTCGGCCAACGCCAGCCTCGCGAACGCGCTCAACGGAGGGGGGTCGATGCTGGCACCTCGAGGGGCGCTGGGTGCCTCCGTGTTGGTGGGAAAGCTGAGCATGCCCCCTGCGACGGTCGGGATGTTGCCCGGCGTCCAATCGCCGGTGCAACTCGCCTCCGCGGTGTCCGCCCTGCCGTCGGGCGGGTCGCAGCTGCCGGGTCTGCCGGCTGTCTCTTATACACATCT
>NZ_LATC01000040.1:0-41736 GCF_001414075.1 Mycobacterium sp. UM_11
GTGTATAAGAGACAGGCCGAGGAGCCCGTCGAGCTCACGGCGTCCATGGCCAGGCCCAGGTCCTTGTTCATCAGCGCGGTCGCGAAACCCGGCTTGAAGTCGTTGTTGGCCGGCGAGGTCGGCACCGGGCCGGGCACCGGGCAGTTGGTGTGCACGGCCCAGCAGTTGCCGGTCGCGCCGGTGATGACGTCAAACAAAGACTGCGCGGACAGCCCGAGCTTCTCGGCCAGGACGAACGCCTCGCCGATGGCGATCTGCTGCACCGCCAGCACCATGTTGTTGCACACCTTGGCGGCCTGCCCGGCGCCGGCGGCGCCGCAGTGAATCACCTTGCCCGCCATGGGTTCCAGCACCGGCCGGGCGCGCTCCAGGGCCTCCGCATCGCCGCCCACCATGAACGCCAGCGTGCCGGCGACCGCGCCCTTCACCCCGCCGGAGACGGGCGCGTCCAGCTGCGCCATGCCGTGCCCGGTGGCCAGCGCGTGCACCTCGCGGGCGTCGTTGACCGAGATCGTCGAGCTGTCGATGAACAGCGCGCCCGCCCGCGCGGCGGGCAGCACCTCGGCGTAGCAACGCTTGACGATGTCGCCGCTGGGCAGCATGGTGATCACCACGTCGGCGTCGGCCACCGCGTCGGCGGCGGTGTCGAATCCGGTGACGCCGGTCTCGACCGCCGCGGACAACGCCACCGGAACGGGGTCGTACCCGCGCACCGCATGCTTGACCGCGACCAGGTTCGTCGCCATCGGGCCGCCCATGTGGCCCAGGCCCAGGAAGGCCACCGTCAGGTGCTCGGTCATCTGACCGCCTTTCTACGCGCTCGCGCGCACTCGCGAGGCCTCGGCGCGGCCGATGACCACCCGCATGATCTCGTTGGTCCCTTCCAGGATGCGGTGCACCCGCAGATCGCGAACGATCTTCTCGAGACCGTACTCGCGCAGGTAGCCGTAGCCGCCGTGCAGCTGCAGGGCCTTGTCGGCCACCTCGAAGCAGGTGTCGGTGACGTAGCGCTTGGCCATCGCGCACAGCTCGACCTTGTCCGGATCGTCGTTGTCCAGCGCATCCGCGGCCCGCCACAACATCATTCGCGACGTCTGAAGCCCGGTGGCCATGTCGGCCAGGGTGAACCGGACGGTGGGCTCGTCGAGCAGGGACTTGCCGAACGCCGCGCGTTCACGCACGTAGGCGCCCGCCTTGTCGAAGGCGGATTGCGCGCCGCCCAGCGAGCACGCCGCGATGTTGAGCCGGCCGCCGTTGAGGCCGTTCATCGCGATGCCGAAGCCGGCGCCCTCGCCGTCGGCGCCGCCCAGCATGGCCTCGGCCGGCACCCGCACCCCCTCGAGGATCACCTGCGCGGTCGGCTGGGCGTGCCAGCCCATCTTCTCCTCGAGCGCGCCGAAACTCAGCCCCTTGGCGCCCTTTTCGATGACGAAGGCCGAGATGCCGCGCGGGCCGTCACCGCCCGTCCTGGCCATCACCACGTAGACATCCGATGCCCCGGCGCCGGAGATGAACTGCTTGACGCCGTCGAGGACGTAGTCGCCGCCCTCGCGGACGGCGCGGGTGCTCAACGCGCTGGCATCCGACCCGGCGCCCGGCTCGGTGAGGCAGTAGCTGGCGATGGCGTCCATCGCGGCCAGCCGCGGCACCCAGGCCTTGCGCTGTTCGGCGGTGCCGAAGCTGTCGATCATCCACGCGCACATGTTGTGGATGGACAGGAAGGCGGCGGTGACCGGGTCGGCGATGGCCAGCTGCTCGAAGATGCGGACGCCGTCGAGCCGGCGCAGCCCGCTGCCGCCGACGTCCTCGCGGCAATAGATGGCGGCCATGCCGAGCTCGGCGGACTCGCGCAGCACGTCGGTCGGAAAGTGCTTGGTCGCGTCCCAATCCAGCGCGTGCGGGGCGATTCGTTTGGCGGCGAACGCGGCAGCCGTCTCGGTGATGACCCGCTCGTCGTCGTTCAGAGTGAACATGGCGCCTAATCCATTGTCGGGATCACGAATTCGGCGCCGTCCTTGATGCCGGACGGCCACCGCGACGTGACGGTCTTGACCTTGGTGTAGAACTGGATCGACGCGGGGCCGTGCTGGTTGAGATCGCCGAAACCGGAGCGCTTCCAGCCGCCGAAGGTGTGGTAGGCCACCGGAACCGGGATCGGGACGTTCACGCCGACCATGCCCACCTGCACCCGGGACACGAAGTCGCGGGCGGCGTCGCCGTCGCGGGTGAACACCGCCACGCCGTTGCCGTACTCGTGCTCCGACGGCAGTCGCAGCGCCTCTTCGTAATCGTGGGCGCGCACGATGCACAGCACCGGGCCGAAGATCTCGTCGGTGTAGATCGACATGTCGGGGGTGACGTGGTCGAAAAGCGTTGGGCCGATGAAGAATCCACCCTCGAGGCTGGCGTCCCCGTACGCGAGGTCGTCACTGGACCGCTCGCGGCCGTCGATCACCAATTCGGCGCCCGCCTCCACGCCCTGGCCGATGTAGTCGCGCACCCGCGCCAGCGCGGCATCGGTCACCAGCGGGCCGTAGTCGGCCTTCGGGTCCAGGCTGTGGCCGACGCGCAGGTTGTTGATCCGGTCGATCAGCCGGGCGCGCAGCCGGTTCGCGGTCTGCTCGCCGACCGGCACCGCCACGCTGATCGCCATGCAGCGTTCGCCGGCGCTGCCGTAACCGGCGCCGATCAGCGCGTCGACGGCCTGGTCGAGGTCCGCGTCGGGCATCACGATCATGTGGTTCTTGGCGCCGCCGAAACACTGCGCGCGCTTGCCGGTCGCCGCGGCGGTCGAATAGATGTACTGGGCGATGTCGGAGCTGCCGACGAAACCCACCGCCTGGATGTTCCGGTGGTGCAGGATGGCGTCGACGGCCTCCTTGTCGCCGTGGACGACCTGGAAGACGCCGGGCGGCAGGCCGGCCTCTCCGAACAGCTCGGCCAGTCGCACCGGGACCGACGGGTCGCGCTCGCTGGGCTTGAGCACGAACGCGTTGCCGCAGGCCAGCGCCGGTCCGGCCTTCCACAGCGGGATCATGGCCGGGAAGTTGAACGGGGTGATGCCCGCGACCACCCCCAGCGGCTGGCGCAGCGAGTAGACGTCGATGCCGGGACCCGCGCCCTCGGTGTACTCGCCCTTGAGCAGGTGCGGGATGCCGATGGCGAACTCGATGACCTCGATCCCGCGCTGGATGTCGCCGCGCGCGTCGGCCAGCGTCTTGCCGTGCTCGAGGGACAGCAATTCGGCGAGCTCGTCCATGTGGTCGTTGACCAGCTCGATGAAGCGCATCATCACGCGGGCGCGGCGCTGCGGATTCCATGCCGCCCAACCCTTTTGGGCCTCGACGGCCGAGGCCACCGCGGCGTCGACGTCGGCTTGGCCGGCCATCGGCACCTGCGCCTGCACCTCCCCGGTGCTGGGGTTGAAGACGTCGGCGGTGCGGGCGGACTGGCCGGGGGTGCGCTGCCCATCGATGAAGTGGGAGATCTGTGTGGTCATGGTGTCCTCGGGTTCGTGCGCGCAGGAGAGGCGGATACTTGGATATCCTAGTAACTGCCGCCGGGCGTCGCAAGGACGGGTGGCCAGGGGGCGCGCGTAGCCTTCAGGCGTATGCACACCATCGAGGCGGATTACCTGGTGGTCGGCGCGGGCGCCATGGGCATGGCGTTCGTCGACACGCTGGTGACCGAGACGGACGCCCGCGTGGTGTTGGTCGACCGCCACCACCAGCCGGGCGGCCACTGGACCATGGCCTACCCCTTCGTCCGGCTGCACCAGCCCTCGGCGTTCTACGGCGTCAACTCGCTGCCGCTGGGCCGCGACTCGATCGACCAAATCGGCTGGAACCAAGGGCTTTACGAGCTGGCGACGGCCGGCGAGGTGTGCGCCTACTACGACCACGTGCTGCGCCAGCAGCTGCTGCCCAGCGGGCGGCTCAGCTACTTCCCGATGAGCGAATACCTCGGCCAGGACGACGGTAAAGGCCGCTTCACCACGCTCGCCGGTGCCGAGTACACGGTCGACGCGCGCCGCACCGTCGACGCCACCTACATGCGGGTGACGGTGCCCGCCATGCGCCCGCCGCCGTATGAGGTGGCCGACGGCGTCAGCTGCGTGTCGCCCAACGAGCTGCCGAGGCTGGGCCCGCATCGGCGCTACGTGATCGTCGGGGCCGGCAAGACCGGCATCGACACCTGCCTGTGGCTGCTCGGCCAGGGCGTCGCGCCGGACCGGCTGACCTGGATCATGCCCCGCGACTCGTGGCTGCTGGACCGCGCCGCCATGCAGCCCGGGGCGTTGTTCGCCGACCAAATCAAGGCCAGCTTCATCGCGCAGCTGCGCGCCATCAGCGACGCCGTGTCGGTCGACGACCTGTTCTCGCGCCTCGAGGAATCCGGCGGCCTGTTGCGGCTAGATCCCGCGGTCCGGCCGACCATGTATCGCTGCGCCACCGTCACCCGGCTCGAGCTCGAGCAACTGCAGCGCATTCGCGACGTGGTGCGGATGGGCCACCTGCTGCGCGTCGAGGCGGACCGGATGGTGCTCGACGGCGGCGTCCTGGCCCGCGACGGACGCGCGCTGTACATCGACTGCACCGCCGACGGCGCCGAAAAGCGGCCCGCCACGCCCATTTTCGATGCCGGCCGGATCACGCTGCAAAGCGTGCGCGGATGCCAACAGATCTTCAGCGCCGCGCTGACCGCCCACGTCGAGGCCGCCTACGCCGACGACGAGGTGAAAAACGAGCTGTGCGTGCCGTTGCCGCATCCCGACACCGACACCGACTACCTGCGACTGGCGCAGGCCGACTACGCCAACCAGCTGCGCTGGCTCGACGACCCGGACTTGACCGCCTGGATGTCCGGGGCGCGCCTGGACCTGTTCGGCCACCTGATCGGCCACCTGCTGCCGCCTGCGTCGGCCAAGCCGCGGGTGCGTGAGCGCCTCCTGGGCATCGCCAAGTCGGTGTTCGCGGCGACCGCCAGCAAACTCGACGAACTGCTGAGTGAACAAACCTCACTGGCCGCACCGTGATTCCGGTGTAACCCGGCTCGATATTCATCGGGTGGAGGAGGCACGTGGCGGCACAAAGCGAACCCGTCAAACGGCCGCTGCGGGCGGTGCCCGACAGCGGATTTGACGCCGGCTATCCCGACTGGGAGGCCGTTTACACCGACAACGCGTCCTGGGTGTACCGCACGCTGTACGCCCGGGTGGGCAACCGGGCCGACGCCGAGGACCTCACCGCGGAGGTCTTCCTGGCCGCGCTGCGGCCGCTGCGGCTGACCGCGAGCGTCGGCGAGGTGCGTGCGTACCTGCGCGTCACCGCGCGCACGGTGCTGGCCGCGCATTGGCGGGAGACCCTGGGTCGGGAGATAACCTCGATCGACGACATCGAGCAACCACCGGACAGCGAGGAGGCGATCAGCACGGCGCCGCAGCGTGTCGCCCAGGTTCTGGACAACCTGCCGGACCGGTACCGGCAGATCCTGGAACTGCGCTTCCTGCAAGGTCATTCGATCAAGGACTCCGCCGCGCGCCTGGGCGTCAGCGTCGCCAACGCCAAGGTGCTCCAGCACCGCGCTCTGCGCCTGGCGGCGCAGGTCAACGATGGGGGCCCGTCATGAACGCGCGAGGACTGCGCCGGTACGTCGACGACCTGCTGCGGGGCCGGCGGCCCAGGCCGTTCGCCCCCGACGATTTCGAGGCGGCGCAGCTGCGCACGGCGATCGAATTGCGCGCGGCCGGGCGCCGCGGCGAGACCCCGCGCCCGGAATTCCTCGACGACCTGCATCGCCGCCTCGCCGAGCAGCTGTCCGACGCCCCGCCGGAAGCGGCGCGCACGCACAGCAGCACGCGCCGGCAGGTCATCGTCGGCACCTCGGCCGCCGCGGCCGCCGCGGTCACCGCGGTGTCCATAGACCGGGCCGTGCTCGCCGGTGAGCCCACCGCGGTCCCCGCCGCCGACAACGCGCCGCTCACGCCCAACGCCGGAACCTGGCAGCGGGTGGCGGCCAGCTCGCAGGTGCCCGACGGGGTCATGCACCCCTTCGACCTCGGGTCGGTCAGCGGGTTCGTCCGCCGCGTCGACGGCAAGCCGCAGGCCGTGTCCGGGGTGTGCACCCACCAGGGCTGCCGGCTGTGGTTCGACGCGCCCGACGACACGTTGCGCTGCCCCTGTCATTCGACATCCTTCGCTCCCAGCGGGCAGGTGCTCACCCATCAGCTACCGATCGCCCCAAAGCCGTTGCCCCCCTTGCTGGTCCGCGAGGTCGACGGCAACATCGAGGTGTTCGCGCCCGCCCGGCCCGACCAGCCCGCCTGAGCGGTGTAACCCGCCGCCCTATTCCTGGGCATGACGCTTGCAAAACATTCGGCGGTCGCGCTGGCCGCCGCCGCGCTGCTGGCGGGTTGCTCGGCCGCGCGGCCCGCCACCGGCTCCAGCCCCACCATGTCCATGGGTTCGATGTCGGCGTCCGCGCCGGCCGCCCCGGTGAGCGGCAACCAGGTCAACATCGACGGCTTCGCGTTCGCGCCCACCACGCTGACCGTCCCGGTGGGCACCACCGTCACGTGGACCAACCGCGACGAAGAGCCGCACACGGTGGCCGCCAGCGACGGGTCGTTCCACTCGCCGGGGATGGGGACGGGGGCCACCTTCACCCACACCTTCACCGACGCCGGGACGTTCGACTACGTCTGTTCCATCCACCCGATGATGCGCGGGACGGTGGTGGTGACGCGATGAACCCGAACATGAGCCGCCGCCAGCTGATGCGGCACACGGCGTGGTTCGGGGCGGCGGTCGGGTTCGCCGTCGTCGGCGGCGAGGTGATCTCGCATGTCGCCGGCGCATCGGCCGCCGAGCACGCGCACGCGCGGCCCAGCCTGCGATTCGCACAGGTCAGTGACAGCCACATCGGGTTCACCGGCGCGCCCAACCCGGACGTCACCGGGACGTTCGGCCACGCGATCGACCAGATCAACAACCTCGGCTACACACCGGATTTCGTGGTGCACACCGGTGACCTCACACACCTGTCCAGCCCCGAGCAGTTCGACCAGGCGAAGCAGATGATGAGTGCCTTGAAGACGCCGCACGTGTTCACCGTGCCCGGGGAGCACGATTCGGTCGACGACGCGGGGCAGAAATACCGGAGCGCCTTCGGTGCGGGCTCGGTCGGCGATGGCTGGTACAGCTTCGACATCGCAGGCGTTCACGTGATCGCACTGGTCAACACGTTGAACCTGCGCAAGCTCGGGCATCTGGGCACCGATCAGCTGGAGTTCGTGCAGAAGGACGTCGCGCGGCTGTCGAGCGACACCCCGATCATCGTGTTCAGCCACATCCCGCTGTTCGCGATGTACCCCGACTGGGGGTGGGGCACCGACGACGCGACCCAGGCCCTGTCCTACCTGCGCCGGTTCTCCTCGGTCACCTGCCTCAACGGGCATGTGCACCAACTGTTTTCCAAGACCGAGGGCAACGTGACGTTCTACAGCGGGACCACGACCGCGTACCCGCTGCCGCGACCCGGCGACGGCCCGGCGCCCAAGCCGGTCACCCTGCCCGCCGGCAAGCTTCGCGACGCGCTCGGCGTCCGCGAGGTGAGCTACACCCAGGGCGAAACCACCCTGGCGCTGAAAGAACGGACGTTGCAATGACTCTGCTGATCCGCATCGGCCTGGCCGCGTCACTGGCGGTCGGCGGCGCCTGCCACGCCTATCTGTATGTCCATGGCTACCGCCACATCCCGGACATCGGCGCCGCCTTCCTGGTCCAGGCCAGCGCGTCGTTCGCCATCGCGCTGCTGGTGCTGGTCGGCGGGCCCGCGTGGCTGCGCTGGGCCGGCGCGGCCCTGGCGGGCGGCTCGCTGGTCGCGTTCGCGTTATCGAGAACCGTTGGGCTGAACGGCTTTTTGGAGCGGGGCTGGGAACCCGCGCCGTACGCCGCGCTCAGCGTGGGAGCGGAGGCGCTGACCGTGCTGCTGTGGGCGTTGTCGGTGAAGTGGCGGCCGCTGGCTAGGCGGTATCCGGAACCTCCGGAGTTGGCTTCGGCGTAGCCCGGTCCGCCGCGACGGCATCGGGGGGCGCCTCGGCCTCGGAGAGCTCGGCGTTGGCGCCGGACCACTTCCGCTTGAGGCGCGATTTGAGCCGCTGCGCCGGCTTCTCCACCAGGAACCAGCTTCCCGCGGCCAGCGGCAGGGTGGCGGCCGTCGAAATCACGAAGTAGATCAACGGATTCAGCCAGATCAACCCGCAGATGGCCAGCAGCTGCTGGGTGGGGAACGCGTAGATGTACACGCCGTAGGACAGGTCGGTGCGCAGCCGCAGCCGCCGGTGCTTGAGCAGGATGCCGGAGACCACCACCGCGTACGCCAGCGGCAGGGCGCCGACCACGCGGTAGTCGGGCAGCTGGCTGGACGCCAGCACGATCACCACGCTGACCGCGACGAGCGACCAACGGGCCGGAATCACGTCCTTCCATTGGTACAGCAGGGCGCCGGCCGAAAACGTAAGGGCGGAGCGGACAGCGAGCTGGGGGATGGTCCACACCCCGGGGTAGGTGAGCGGCGGCAACACCAGCGCGCCCAGCGTCGCCAGTATCAGGATCGCGGGCGACACCCAGCGGCGGTTGGCCAGGCCGACCAGGCCGATGATGGCAACGATGATGTAGCACATGAATTCCCAGATGAGGGACCACAGCGAAGCGTTCCATCCGCCCGCGTCGGGGATCCCCTTCGGGGTGTCGCCGACGAAGTGATGCAGGTAGATCAAGGCGCTGTTTTTCCAGATGTACTCGAGCGGCGCGCTGGAGAACAGCAGTTTCGTGGGCGACCCACCCTGGATCGCCACGCTGATCGGGGCGAAGGCTAACGCGGTGACGAGCAGGCAGACGTAGAAGCCGGGAAAAATGCGCAGGGCGCGGGCCGTGAAATAGTCACGGGCCCGCGGGTCGTTGAGCCAGCTCGCCGTGATCAGGAAGCCCGAGATCGCGAAGAAGCCGTCGACGCCCACGGAGAACAACAGCTGGAGCGTCGGCGCCGGTGGCATGCGGCCCGTCACCGGGAAGGAGTGCCACAAGATGACCTCGGCCGCCAGGCCTAGCCGAAAAGCGTTCAGCGCGTTCCTTCGCGGATCGAACACCTGCCCGAGGTTCATCGGTCTCCACCCCTCGTCCGCCGCCAAAGCTGTCCGCGGCATCCTATGCCACGCCGCCCAGGGGCGTTCGGCTTTTCGGCCGTTCGGCGACTAGTGCGCCATACCTCGGAAGTCCGGCGGCAGCACGACCAGCGGCTGCTTCCCCGCGCCGGACCGCTTCGGTGCGAAGCGGTGTTTGAGCGATCGCGCGGGCTTTTCGACCAGGAACCAGCTCGCGAAGGCGAGCGGCACGGTGGCGACCGACACCACGCTGAAGATCAGCAGTCTGTTCGTGTTGAAAAGCCCGGAAACGGCCAGCAACTGCTGAACCGGATACGCGTAGATGTACATGCCGTACGAGATGTCCGTCCGCAGCCGCAGGCGCCGGTGTTGCAGTAGCGTGCCCGAGACCACGATGGCGTAGGCCAGCGGAACGGCGGCGATCACCCGGTAATCCGGCAACCGGCCCGCCAGGATGACGACGACAACGCTGACCGCGACGAGCGACCAGCGGGCGGGAATGGCGTCTCGCCATTGGTACAGCAGCGCCCCGGCCGAAAACATGATCGCGGTGCGGCAGGCCAGGAAGATCAGCGCGGTGCGCGCGTCGCCGCCGGGGTGATGCAAGACCTCGGGAAAGGTGATGGCCGGCATCAGCAGCGCACCGACGGTCGCCAGCGCCAGTATCGCGGGGGAGACCCATCGGCGGCTGGCCAGTCCCACCACGCCGATCACCCCGACGATCAGGTAACACATCACCTCCCAGATGAGCGACCACAGGGAGGCGTCCCAGTCGCCGGCATCGGGAATTCCGGTCGGTGTGCCGCCGACATCGAATTTCACGAACGCCACCGCCGCGTTCTTGAGGACGTATTCGAGCGGCGCGCCGGAAAGGATGAGTTGAACGGGCGAACCGCCCCGGATCGCCACGCCGACGGGGGCGATGAGGAACGCGGTGACGAGCAGGCAGACGTAAAACCCGGGCAGGATACGCAGGGCCCGGGCCACGAAATAGTCGCGGACGTTTGGGTTGTTCAACCAGCTCGCGGTGATGAGGAAGCCGGAGATCGCGAAGAAGCCGTCAACCCCTATCGAAAAAAAAGTTGGAGGAACGTCCTGTTTGACGGGATGGGGCCGTTGAGCGAAAAGACGTGCCAAAAGATGACTTCGCCCGCCAGCGCCAGCCGCCACGCGTTTAGTGCATTGTTTCGCGGATCGAACACTTGCCCGAGTTTCATCCGCCTGCCTTTCGTCGGCACACGTTGTAACGGCGCCATCCTAACCAGACAGAACAGCAGAAAGGTAGGCCTAATGTGCCCCGAACAAACCCGGCGTAGCGAACGGCCGGCAGATCCATACCCCGCGAAATCTTCCGCCGTCGAGGCGCGCCCGCGTTATTGGGCGTCGAATTTGCGGCGCAAACCCTCGACGAACGCCTGGGTATCGGCCCAACCAGGCAATAGGCCGGCGGCGCGCACCTCTTCGAAAGTCGGGGCCGCGGCGTCGCGGGCGGAAAGCGTCGGTGGTGCGCCGTCGACCAGCGGCCATTCGATGCCCAGCGCCGGATCGGTCGGGCAAATGGTGTGCTCGCGCCCGGGGCTGTATTCGGCCGAGCACAGATACATCACCGTGGAATTGTCCTGCAGGGCGAGAAAGCCGTGCGCCAGGCCTTCGGAGATATAGATCGATTTGTGCTCCAGGTCGTCGAGCAACACGGAGTCCCACTGGCCGAAGGTGGGCGAGCCTTCGCGGATGTCGACCACCACATCGAATACCGAACCCGACACGCAGGTCACGTACTTGGCCTGGCTCGGCGGAAGTTGGGCGAAATGCAGGCCCCGCAGCACGCCGGCCGACGACACCGAGCAATTGGCTTGCGCGACGTCGAAGCGGTGACCCGCGAATGCGGTGAAGTCGTGATCGGTCAGCCACTCGAACAACAGGCCGCGAGAGTCGCCGTGCAGGGTCGGGGTGATCTCCCACGTCCCCGGTATGTCGAGCTCACGAACTTTCATCTCACTGACCACGTCCTTCGTAGCGGGCTTCCGCGGCGTCCTTCAAAGGGCGCCACCAGGATTCGTTGGCACGATACCAATCGATGGTTGAGCTCAACCCCTCCTCGAAATCGGTATGCTTTGGCGCCCAACAGAGTTCGTCGTACAACGTCGAGGGGTCGATCGCGTAGCGCAGGTCGTGGCCGACCCGGTCGGTCACGTGGTCGAAGTCGTCGGGGTCGCGGCCCATCATCTTCAGCAGTGTGCGCAGCACGGTCAGGTTGTCGCGCTCGCCCTCGGAGCTGATCAGGTACGTCCGGCCGATCTCGCCCTGTTCCAGGATGCGCCGCACGGCGCTGTTGTGGTCGTCGACGTGGATCCAGTCGCGGACGTTGGCGCCGCTGCCGTACAGCTTGGGCCGCCGGCCGGTGAGGATGTTGGTGATCTGTCGCGGGATGAACTTCTCCACGTGCTGATACGGCCCGTAATTGTTGGAGCAGTTCGAGATCGTGGCCCGCACGCCATACGAGCGTACCCACGCCCGCACCAGCATGTCGGCGCCGGCCTTGGTCGCCGAGTACGGGCTCGAGGGGTTGTAGGGCGTCGACTCGGTGAACCGGTGGGGGTCGTCGAGCTCCAGGTCGCCGTAGACCTCGTCGGTCGAAATGTGGTGCAGCCGCACGCCGTGGCGCCGCACCGCCTCCAGGATGGTGAACGTGCCGACCACGTTGGTGTGCAGGAAGGGCCCCGGGTCGTCCAGCGCGTTGTCCACGTGGCTCTCCGCGGCGAAGTGCACCACCGCGTCGGACTCGGCGACCAGCTTCGAGACCAGCTCGGCGTCGCAGATGTCGCCCACCACCAGGCGGATGGCGTCCTCGACGTCGGCCAGCGACTCGCGCCGGCCGGCGTAGGTCATGGCGTCGAGCACGGTCACCGAGTCCTCGGGGTGCTCGCGCACGGTGCTGTGCACGAAATTCGCGCCGATGAACCCAGCGCCGCCGGTGACCAGTAACCGCATGGTGCAAACCCTAACCGAGCGGCTCGATCAGCTTGTGCGAGTCAGCCCCAGCGGTCCGGCCAATTCGCTCAGCGCCGAAATCACCGCGTCGTCGCCGGCGGCGTCCAGCACCTGGACGGCGACGTGGTCGGCCCCGGCGTCGCAGTGTTCGCGCAGCCGTTGCGCGATGGCCTCCGGGGTGCCGTAGGCGACCACCGCGTCGATCAGCTTGTCGCTGCCCGGCTTGCGGACGTCGGCCTCGCTGAAGCCGAGCCGCAGCCAGTTGTTCACGTAGTTGCTCAGGTCCAGGTAGAAGTCGGCGTACCGGCGGCCGACCGCGCGGGCCTCCTCCGGGTCGGTGGTGAGCACCACCTTGTGTTCCGGCGCCAGGAACACGGAGTTGCCGACCAGTTCGCGGGCCTTCGCGGTGTGTTCCGGGGTGGTCAGGTAAGGGTGCGCGCCGGCGCTGCGCCGCGCGGCCAACTGCAACACGCGCGGCCCGAGCGCCGCGAGCACCCGGCGGCTGGTCGGCACCATCGCCGCGTCGAGCTCGTCGAGGTAGGAGACCAGCGCGTCGTACGGCTTGACGTACTCCTGGGTGTGCTCGGGATGCCCGACGCCCACCCCCAGCAAAAACCTTCCGGGATAAGCGCTTTCGATGCGCTTGAAGGACTCGGCGACGGCCTGCGCGGGCGCGGTCCAGATGTTGACGATCCCGGTGGCCAGTTGCAGCGACGTCGTCCGCTCCAGGGCCGGTTCGACCCAGGACAGGTCGGCGTCCGGGGAACCGCCGACCCAGGCGGCGCCGTAGCCCAGCGACTCGATCCGCTCGGCCAGTTCGGGGGTGATGGAGCGCCCCGGCAGCCATACGCCGAATTGGCCCAGGTCGGGTTTCAGTGCTGCGGCGCCGGTCATCTACGTCCCCCTTATGCGTTCAATCCGAGCGGCCCCGCCAATTCGGCCAGCGCCGAGACAAGGTTGTCATCCTTCGTCAGCACCTGCACGGGCACGTGGTCGGCGCCGGCGTCGAGGTGCTCCTTCAGCCTGGCCGCGATGGCCTCGGGGGTGCCGTAGGCCACCACCGCGTCCACCAGGCGGTCGCTGCCCGGTTTGGTGACTTCCTCGTCGGTGAAGCCGAGCCGCTTCCAGCTGTTGCGGTAGTTGGCGAGCTGGAAATAGATGTCGAGCGCCCGCCGGCCGACCGCGCGCGCCTTCTCGGCGTCGGTGGTCAGCACCGCCTTGTGCTCGGGCGCCAGGAACGCCGACGGGCCGATCAGCTCGCGGGCGTGCGCGGTGTGCTCGGGGGTGGTGAGGTACGGGTGGGCCCCGGCGGCGCGCTCGGCCGACAGCTTGAGGACGCGCGGGCCCAGCGCGGCCACCACGCGGCGGTTGGCGGGCACCCCGTAGTCGTCGAGCTGCTGCAGGTACTCCGTCAGCGCGTCGTAGGGCTTGCGGTACTCGGTGTGCGCCTCGGGATGGCCGACGCCGATGCCGAGCAGGAACCGGCCCGGATAGGCCTTGTCGATGCGGTGGAACGATTCGGCCACCGGCTTGGCGGGTGCGGTCCAGATGTTGACGATGCCCGTGGCCACCTGCAGGGTGGTCGTCGCCTCGAGGATGGGCTCGACCCAGGCCAGCTCGGCCGGCGGTGAACCGCCCACCCAGACGGCCCCGTAGCCCAGGGCTTCGATGTCTTTGGCTTGTTGGGGCGTGACGCCGCGTCCGAACGATCCGAACCGGCCAAGATTGGGCTTGCTCGCTGCATCGGTCATGGTCGTTCCCAACCCGCCGGCGCAGGCCGCTATTCCGGGTCCAGCGAACTCGCGTCGGGGGGCGGCGGCTCCAGCGGCAGCAGCACGATGAACCGGGTGTCGCCGGGGACCGATTCCACCCGCAGGTCGCCGCGATGTTTCTTCACGACGATGTTGAACGCCAGATCGAGCCCCAGGCCGGTGCCCTGGCCGAAGGGCTTGGTGGTGAAGAACGGCTCGAAGATGTGCTCGCGGACGTCCTCGGGCACCCCCGGACCGGTGTCGCAGATCTCGACGCGGACCATGCTCTCGCCTTCGCGGCAGGTGCGGATGGTCAGCGTGCCGCCCGCATCACCCATCGCGGCGATCGCGTTGTCGATGATGTTGGTCCACACCTGATTGAGATCGCCTGGGTAGCAAGGGATTTCGGGAATCGATTTGTCGAAGTCCTTGGCCACCTGCACGGCGGCGTCGCGGCCCAGCCGGTCGGCGAACATCACCAGCGTGCTGCGCAGCAGATCGTGGATGTCGGCCACCTGGAAGGGGGCCCGGTCCATCTGCGAATACTGCTTGGCGTCGGCGACCAGGGCCGAAATCCGTTTGCTCGCTTCCAGGATCTGGTTCAGCAGCAGCTCGCCCTCGACGGTGTAGGTCAGCCAGCGGATGGCTTTCTCCAGCGACGTCGACGCGCCGAGCTCCTCGGTGGCCGCGGCGATGCGTTCCAGCCAATCGGTGTCGATGCCGCCCTCGACGAAGGTCGGGGCGATGTCCCAGCCGCCCTCGATGTCGTGTTCCTCGAGCCATTCGCCGACGGCGTCCTCCAGGTCGGCCGTCTCGATCGCGGTCAGGTTCGTCGACGCCGACTTGGCGACCTGGGCCGCGACCTCCTCCTGCAGGCGCACCAGCGCGCGCAGCGCCTCCGGGCTGACGGTGCCGTCGGCGAGCATCGCGAGCTTCTGGCGCATGCCGGCGACTCGCTGCCGCAGCTCCGACGCGGCGCGCACGGTGGCCGCGGCCGGATTGTTCAGCTGGTGGGTCAGCCCGGCCGACAGCCGGCCCAGCGCCAGCAGCTTCTCCCGGTTGTCGATGATCCGGCGGGTGCGGTCGGTGCCGACGGCGATGCCGTCGAGCAGGTGCACCGCCATTGGGAACTGGTCCTTCATGAACTGGGCGAACACCGGCGCGTCCATCACGAAGAACCGGGAGGGCTTGGTCACGTGCACCGAGGCGTCGTAGCTCTTCTGTTTGCCGCCGGTGAACGCCCGCCAGGCCCCGCAGTAGACGCCGCGCTGCGAGGTGCGGTTGGTTTCGATGTCCTGGCCGCCGGACAGCTTCGACATGGTCAGCTCGCCCTCGATCAGGACGTAGAAGCAGGTCGCCGGCTCACCCTCGACGCAGATGGGTCCCGGCTCGTAGTTCTCGATGTGCCCGTTGCTGCACAGCACCGCCAGCTGCTCGTCGCTGAGCGCCTCGAAGAGGAACAGGCTGCGCAGCTCGTCGGGCTCGCACGGGGTCTTGGCGGTCACGATTCGGCCAGGTAGCGGTGCACCAGCATGACGGCCATCGACCCCTCGCCGACCGCGGCCGCGACGCGCTTGGCGGACTCGGCGCGCACGTCGCCGGTGGCGAACACCCCCGGCACGCTGGTCTCGAGGTGGTGCGGCGGGCGGTCCAGCGTCCAGCCGCACACGTTGCGCAGGTCCGGTCCGGTGAGCACGAAGCCGTGGTCGTCGCGGGCGAGCACCCCGTCCAGCCACTCGGTGCGCGGGGCGGCGCCGATGAAGATGAACATCCGCGCGCAGGTGACGTCCTCGGTCTCCCCGGTCCGGTTGTCGACCAGGGTCAGCCGCTCCAGGTGGTCCGCTCCGACGGCGCGGCGCACCTCGGTGCAGGTGCGCACGGTGATGTTGGGCCGCTGCTCGATCTGCTGGATCAGGTAGTAGGACATCGAGGCGTCCAGCGACGGCGCGCGCACCACGATGGTCACCGACTTGGCCTCGCGGGACAGGTACATCGCGGCCTGGCCGGCGGAGTTGGCCCCGCCGACGACGTAGACCTCCTCGCCCGCGCATTCCGACGCGATGGAGACCGCCGCGCCGTAGTAGACGCCCTTGCCGGTCAGCTCGCCACAGCCTTCCGCCGGGAGCTGGCGGTAGGCGACGCCGGTGGCCAGGATGACGGCGTGCGCGTCGATGGAGCCGCCGTCGGCGAACCGCACGGTGCGCTTGGGGCCGTTGACCTCCAGCGCGGTGGCGGTGCGGGCGGTGATCAGCTCGGCGCCGAACTTCTCGGCCTGCCGGCGGGCGCGGTCGGCCAGCTGGCCGCCGGACACCCCGTCGGGGAAGCCGAGGTAGTTCTCGATCCGCGAGCTCTGGCCCGCCTGGCCGCCGGTCGCGGTGCGCTCGATGAGCACCGTGCGCAGCCCCTCGGACGCGCCGTAGACCGCGGCGGCCAGGCCGGCCGGGCCGCCGCCGATGACGATCAGGTCGTAGAACTCCTGCGACGGCGTGGTGGTCAGGCCCAGGGTGTCGGCCAGCTGCGCGTCGGTGGGCTCGACCAGGGTGTCGCCGCGCTCGGTGACGACGACGGGCAGACGCAGGCCGTCCTCGCCGGCGGCCGTGAGCAGCCGCTCGCCGTCGGGCTCGTCCGCCATGAACCAGGAGTAGTGCAGGCCGTTGCGGGCCAGGAAGTCGCGCACCTGCCAGGACCGCTCCGACCAGCGGTGCCCGATCACCTTGGTGTGCGGGATCGGGTGCTCGGGGGACGCCCGCCAGGCGTCCAGCAGCCCGTCGATGACGGGGTAGAACTTCTCCTGCGGCGGATCCCACGGCTTGAGCAGGTAGTGGTCGAGGTCGACGACGTTGATCGCGTCGATGGCGGCGTGGGTGTCGGCGTAGGCGGTGAGCAGCACGCGGCGAGCCGCCGGGTACAGGTCCATCGCCCGCTCGAGGAATTCGATGCCGCTCATCTGCGGCATCCGGTAGTCGGCGATCAGCACCGCGACCGTCTCACCGCGCAGCTTGAGCTCCTTGAGCGTCTCCAGCGCGTCGGGGCCCGACTCGGCGCGCACGATCCGGTGCCGGTCGCCGTACTGGCGGCGCAGATCGCGGGCGACCGCGCGGGAGACCGAGGGATCGTCGTCGACGGTCAGCAGGACCGGCTTGCGAGGCTGGGTGGATGGTTCTGCGGGACTCGCGGGACTCGTCATCGGATTCAAGTATGCCCTCGTCAGGGCCCTGACGGCAGGTCGAGGCGGCGCGTTGCCGGCCCGGCGGATTACGCTGCTGGCGATTTTGGGTCAGGCGCCTGACCAGGTATCGTGGGACAACGGTGCGTCATCCGCGCCGACTTTTTGCGTGCCCTGTCCTAGGAATTCCTGGAATTTCCTGCCCTTGGCTCACGTTTCTAGTCGGGCGAATGCTGCGCCGATATGGGCGCACTCAAGGATACGAAACCAAAGACGAGGATTGCTGAAGATATATGGCCAAGAAGGACGGTGCCATAGAGGTCGAGGGCCGCGTGGTCGAGCCCCTGCCCAATGCGATGTTCCGCATTGAGCTGGAGAACGGACACAAGGTGCTCGCCCACATCAGCGGCAAGATGCGGCAGCACTACATCCGCATCCTGCCCGAGGACCGGGTGGTGGTGGAGCTGTCTCCGTACGACCTGTCCCGGGGCCGCATCGTGTACCGGTACAAGTAAGCCCGACCAGACAACGAGAAGAACAGGATCGAACAGCCGTGAAGGTGAACCCGAGCGTCAAGCCAATCTGTGACAAGTGCAGGGTGATCCGTCGGCATGGGCGGGTCATGGTGATCTGCTCCGATCCGCGCCACAAGCAGCGTCAGGGCTGACCCGAAGCGCTTGCCACACAACTGAATGCAGACCTCCCAGCACCACTGAGCGGATAGGCCGTTCATCACGCCCGGAACGGAGGCCGGGCCCCGCCCCAAACTTTGGAGCGGGAACGGGCTGGGATCAGACCTCCGCATAGAAAAAGAGGAAACGCCACCTATGGCTCGACTAGTAGGCGTCGATCTCCCGCGCGACAAGCGGATGGAGATCGCGCTGACGTACATCTTCGGCGTCGGCCGCACCCGGTCGAACGAGATCCTGGCAGCGACGGGGATCGACAAGGACCTGCGCACCAGGGACCTGACCGACGACCAGCTGACCCACTTGCGTGACTACATCGAAGCGAACCTCAAGGTTGAGGGCGACCTGCGCCGCGAGGTGCAGGCCGACATTCGCCGCAAGATCGAGATCGGCTGCTACCAGGGCCTGCGGCACCGCCGCGGCCTGCCGGTGCGCGGCCAGCGGACCAAGACCAATGCGCGCACCCGCAAGGGCCCGAAGCGCACCATCGCCGGCAAGAAGAAGGCCAGGTAATCGCCCATGCCACCAGCCAAGAAGGCAGCCTCTGCGCCCAAGAAGGGGCAGAAGACCCGCAAGCGGGAAAAGAAGAACATCCCGCACGGCGCCGCCCACATCAAGAGCACGTTCAACAACACGATCGTGAGCATCACCGACCCCCAGGGCAACGTCATCGCCTGGGCGTCGTCGGGTCACGTCGGCTTCAAGGGTTCGAGGAAGTCGACCCCGTTCGCCGCGCAGCTCGCCGCCGAGAACGCCGCGCGCAAGGCGCAGGAGCACGGTGTGCGCAAGGTCGACGTGTTCGTGAAGGGCCCGGGTTCGGGCCGGGAGACGGCGATCCGCTCGCTGCAGGCCGCGGGCCTCGAGGTCGGCGCGATCTCCGACGTCACCCCGCAGCCCCACAACGGCTGCCGTCCGCCGAAGCGCAGAAGGGTCTAGGAACAAGGATCATGGCTCGTTACACCGGACCCATCACCCGCAAGTCGCGCCGGCTGCGCACCGACCTCGTCGGTGGCGACCAGGCGTTCGAGAAGCGCCCCTACCCGCCCGGCCAGCACGGCCGCGCGCGGATCAAGGAGAGCGAATACCTGCTGCAGCTGCAGGAGAAGCAGAAGGCCCGTTTCACCTACGGCGTCATGGAAAAGCAGTTCCGCCGCTACTACGAAGAGGCCAACCGCGTCTCCGGCAAGACCGGTGAGAACCTGCTGCGCATCCTGGAAAGCCGGCTGGACAACGTCATCTACCGCGCCGGGCTCGCCCGCACGCGCCGGATGGCCCGCCAGCTGGTCAGCCACGGCCACTTCAGCGTCAACGGCGTGCACGTCAACGTGCCCAGCTACCGGGTGTCGCAGTACGACATCATCGACGTGCGCGAGGGCTCGCTGAACACCGTGCCGTTCCAGATCGCGCGGGAGACGGCGGGCGACCGCCCGATCCCGAGCTGGCTGCAGGTGGTCGGGGAGCGCCAGCGCATCCTGATCCACCAGCTGCCCGAGCGGGCGCAGATCGACGTGCCGCTCACCGAGCAGCTGATCGTCGAGTTCTACTCGAAGTAAGACTCCCCGCGCTGAACCCGGCGCAGGGCTGCGACGATCGCAAGCGCGGTGAAGCCGGGCGCGGCGGGTCGGAGCGGACAACACAGTCGGCATCAAATAGCGGGTGCCGAGAAGGAGAAGAAGAAACACCATGCTGATCTCTCAGCGACCCACCCTGTCGGAGGAAGTCCTCACCGACAACCGCTCGCAGTTCGTCATCGAGCCCCTGGAGCCCGGATTCGGTTACACCCTGGGCAATTCGCTGCGGCGCACGCTGCTGTCGTCGATTCCCGGCGCGGCCGTCACCAGCATCCGCATCGACGGCGTGCTGCACGAGTTCACCACCGTCGCCGGGGTGAAGGAAGACGTCACCGCGATCATCCTGAACCTCAAGGGCCTGGTGGTGTCCTCGGAGGAGGACGAGCCGGTCACCATGTACCTGCGCAAGCAGGGCCCGGGCGCGGTCACCGCGGGTGACATCGTGCCGCCCGCCGGTGTGACGGTGCACAACCCCGACATGCACATCGCCACGCTGAACGACAAGGGCAAGCTCGAGGTCGAGCTGGTCGTCGAGCGGGGCCGCGGCTACGTGCCGGCGGTGCAGAACCGCGCCTCGGGTGCCGAAATCGGCCGCATCCCGGTCGATTCCATCTACTCGCCGGTGCTCAAGGTCACCTACAAGGTCGACGCGACCCGTGTCGAGCAGCGCACCGACTTCGACAAGCTGATCCTGGACGTCGAGACCAAGAGCTCCATCACCCCGCGCGACGCGCTGGCGTCGGCCGGTAAGACCCTGGTCGAATTGTTCGGTCTGGCACGCGAACTCAACGTCGAGGCCGAGGGCATCGAGATCGGGCCGTCGCCGGCTGAGGCCGACCACATCGCCTCGTTCGCGCTGCCCATCGACGACCTGGACCTGACGGTGCGGTCGTACAACTGCCTCAAGCGCGAGGGTGTGCACACCGTCGGCGAGCTGGTCAGCCGCACCGAGTCCGACCTGCTGGACATCCGCAACTTCGGTCAGAAGTCCATCGACGAGGTGAAGGTCAAGCTGCACCAGCTGGGTCTGTCGCTCAAGGACAGCCCGCCGAGCTTCGACCCGTCGCAGGTGGCCGGGTACGACGTGGCCACCGGCACCTGGTCCACCGAGGGCGCCTACGACGACCAGGACTACGCGGAAACCGAACAGCTTTAATCAGTCCGGTGACGATGCGGCCGTGCAGCGGCCGCTGAGGAACCGGACACAACTAAAGACGTCCGTCCCGGCCCTACCTGATACGGGGGTCGGCCCCACTTAGGAGATAGTGCAATGCCCAAGCCCACCAAGGGTCCTCGCCTCGGCGGGTCGTCTTCGCACCAGAAGGCGCTGCTGGCCAACCTGGCCACGTCGCTGTTCGAGCACAACCAGATCAAGACGACCGAGCCGAAGGCGCGCGCGTTGCGGCCGTATGCCGAAAAGCTGATCACGCACGCGAAAAAGGGCACGCTGCACAATCGTCGTGAGGTTCTCAAGAAGATCCGCGACAAGGACGTCGTGCACAAGCTGTTCGAGGAGATCGGGCCGTTCTTCGCCGACCGCAACGGCGGCTACACCCGCATCATCAAGGTGGAGCCGCGCAAGGGCGACAACGCCCCGATGGCGGTGATCCAGCTGGTGCTGGAGAAGACGGTGACCTCGGAGGCCGAACGGGCGCGCCGGACCAAGACGCCCAAGAAGGCGCCGGTTGCGGCGGCGGCGGCACCTCAGGCGGCGGTCGAGCCTTCCGAAGCCGTCGGCCCGACGGCCGAGGAGGCGACCGAGACCGAGGCCAAGGAGACGCCGGAGGCTTCGGAGTCCACCGAGGCTTCGGAGGCGACCGAGGCCGAGGCCGCCGCCGAGGAAAAGCACGACGAGGCCATCGAGGCACGCGCCGAGGCGGAGAAGGCCGAAGAGGCCGACGAGGCTGACGAGAGTTAACGATCACGTCCGTCTGCGGCTCGACATCGCCTATGACGGAACGGAATTCGCGGGCTGGGCCGCTCAGGCCGGCCAGCGCACCGTGGCCGGGATTCTCGACGAGGCGCTGACCACCCTGTTCCGCACGCCGGTTCGGCTGCGCGCCGCCGGGCGCACCGACACCGGTGTGCACGCCACCGGGCAGGTGGCCCACCTCGACGTGCCGCTGGACGCGCTGCCGAACGCCTATCCGCGCTCGCCGCTCGGCGAGCCGGAGTTCCGGCCGCTGGTGCGCCGGCTCGGCCGGTTCCTGCCTACCGACGTCCGAGTGCTCGACATCGCCCGCGCCCCAGCGGGTTTCGACGCCCGGTTCTCGGCGCTGCGGCGCCACTACGTGTACCGGCTCTCCACGGCGCCCTACGGGGCGCAGCCGCAGCAGGCGCGCTACGTCACCGCGTGGCCGCGCCCGCTGGACGTCGACGCGATGGCCGCCGCGTCCCGAGAGCTGGTGGGGCTGCACGACTTCGCCGGGTTCTGCCGGCACCGACCCAACGCCACCACCATCCGCGACCTGCAGCGCTTCGACTGGGCGCGCGACGGCGACCTGATCACCGCGCACGTCACCGCCGACGCGTTCTGCTGGTCGATGGTGCGCTCACTGGTCGGGGCGCTGCTGGCCGTCGGCGAACACCGCCGACCGGCGTCGTGGTGTCGCGAATTGCTCAGCGCCACAAGCCGTTCCAGCGACTACGCGGCCGCGCCGGCGCACGGGCTGACGCTGGTGCGCGTCGACTATCCGCCGGACGACCAGCTGGAGGCGCGCAACCTGATCACCCGGGACCTGCGCACCCGCTAAACCTTGGCGGCGACGAAACGCGCGGCCTGGTTCGTCAGGCCCGGCACGTAGCTCAGGTGCGCCGCCCACTGGGTGCCGCCCGAGCAGATCGGATCGCCGGGGTTGCACAGGTCGATGGTCTTGCCGCCGAATTCCGGTGTCAGTGCGCTCATCAGCTGGCCGGCGCGGCCGGACGGATTGCCGAACAGCGCGACGGCGGCCACGTGATCGGCGGCCGCGGCCGGCAAAGGCTGGCGAAATCCCAGCCCGGACACCGGTGCGGCCGTGACGATGTCGACCACCGCGGCGCCCTGCGAGTAGCCGCCGAGCACCAGCTTGGTGTTGGGGCAGTTGCCGGCCATCTGCTGGATGTGATTGCTCGCGTCGTTGGCGCCGTCGGCGGCGGCCAGGAAGTCCTTGTTGGCCGGGTAGTTCACCCCATAGGAGCCAACGCTTTTGGAAGTCTGCTGGCGCAGCGCGTTGACGAACGCCCCGCCGACCTTGCCGACACCCGGCGGTTCGTCGGTGCCGCGGGCGAATACCACCTCAACGCCGGGGCACGAGGCGAACGCTTGCGGAAGCAGTTGCGGAGCAACCACTATCGCGCCTCCCGCGAGCAGTCCGGCGCCCAGCGTCAACGGAATAAGCCTCACCCCACGATGTTAGGGGCGCGATGATCGCGGGCCGGTAACGATTCAGACGAGAGGAGCTTGCGGAGTCACCGTGTCGGGCGCGGCCGGAGCCGGAGCGGTTCCGCCGTGGATCGACGGCGGGGAGCCGGGCGGGGTCTGCCCGTTCACCGGCGACGGCGTGCTGCCCGGAACCGGACCCAGCGGCGGTCCGAAGCCGGGAACCGACTGGCCGGTGCCGGCCAACAGCTTCTGCGCGACGAACGCGGCGGCCTGGGTGGTGTACACCGGAACGTAACCCTCGGTGTGCCCGCTCCACTCGTTGCCCGGGCCGGCGTGGCAGATCGGGTCGTTGGGGTTGCACAGGTCGATCGCCTTGGAGCCCAGCAGCGCGCTCTGGCTGGGCAGCGTGCCGCCGGCGCGGTCGGCCACGTCGCCGAAGGTGGCGACGGCGGCGATGTTGGGGGCGTACTGCGCCGGCAGCGAGTTGCCCCAGTTGATGCCGCCGATCGGCACGCCGGCCACGATGTCCATCACCGACGCGCCCTGCGAGTAGCCGCCCAGCACGATCTTGGTGTTCGGGCACGTTTCGACGCTCTTCTTGACGCGGTCGATGGTGTCGTTGGCGCCGTCACCGCCGTGCAGCTGCAGCTTGCTGGCCGCGTAGTTCACCCCGTAGGGAAGGATGTTCAGGTGGGTCTGCTCGCGCAGCGAGTCCACGAACGCGTCGCCCACCCGGCCCAGACCCGGCGGCTCGTTGGTGCCGCGGGCGAAGATGACCTCGACGTCCGGGCAGTCGAAGGCGGAGGCTGTCGGCGTCGCAGCGGGGGATACCAGCAGGCCGGCGGCGGTGACCACTGCAGAAACCCCCGGGCCCACCCAGCGACCTAAGCGGTGGGAAAACACGCCGTAACTTTACCTACCCTAAGCACGGTTCGAAAGTTCGCTGGCCTGTGGATCAATTAAGCGGCCGCGCGGCCGGCCGCTTTACCGTGTGCCCAGGAAGTACGGGGGTTGGGGGATCAGTGCCGGGTCGGCCGACCACGTGGCTGCACGTCAGCGGTCACCGATTTCTGCTGCGCCGTGCCGAGTGCGCGTTGCTGGGTGGAGATATCCACACGCTCAGCGCACGCTCGCCCTCGTCAGGGGCGGCGCTGACGGCCGGGTGCGCGCTGGCGGCTATCGCCGTCGCGGTGGCTGGGCTCGCTGGTTTGCTGCGGCCACGGGTGGCGCTGGACGAGGCCCAACTGGTGATGGGGCGGGAATCCGGTGCGCTGTACGTGCGGGTGGGCGATACCTGGCACCCGGTGCCGAACCTGGCATCCGCGCGGCTGGTCGTGGGGACGGCGGCCAGCCCCCGATCGGCACCCGAGGCCGACCTGGCGCGCGCCAAACGCGGCCCGCTGCTGGGCATCCCGGGCGCGCCGCAGCTCATCGGCGAACCGTTGCCGGCGGCCGACTCGGGCTGGACGATCTGCGATACGGAAGGCCCCGGCGCGACGACGGTGATCGCGGGGCACACCGACGAAACGCCGGTCCGCCGCCTGGGCGCTGGGCAAGCCACCCTGGTCGCGGCCGGCCCGGGTTCGCCGACTTACTTGCTCTACGACGGGCAGCGGGCCCTGGTGGACGTCACCGACGCCGCGGTGGTGCGCGCGCTCCGGCTCGACGGGCGCGCACCGCGCCGCGTCTCGCCCGCGTTGCTGGATGCGATCCCGGAGGCGGCGCCGATCAGGACGCCGAGGGTGCGCGGCGCCGGCGGAAGGGCGGCTGCGTTGCCCGGATTTGCGGTGGGCAGTGTGGTGCGCGTCACACAAGCGGGCGGTGACGAGTATTACGCGGTGCTTGCCGACGGCGTCCAGCGCATCGGGCAGGTGGCCGCCGACCTCCTGCGCTTCGGCAACTCCCAGGGCACGGCCACCGTCGTGGCGGTGGCGCCCGACGCGATCCGCTCCGCCCCGATCGACGACGCGCTGCCGGTGGCCGGCTTCCCCGATCGGGCGCCGACGCTTTCGGACGACGTCAGCGCGTTGTGTGTCTCCTGGCCGGTTGTGCCGCCCGGCGAACCCGGCGTCACGTTATCGGTCGGCAGTGGGCTGCCGCTCCCGCCGGGTCGGACGCCGATGTCTTTGGCGCAGGCCGACGGCCCCGGGCCCGCCCTGGACGCCGTGTACGTGCCGCCCGGGCGGAGCGCCTACGTGCGGGCCGGCGCGCGCTATTTGGTCACCGACTCCGGGGTGCGCTTCGCGATTCACGACGACGACGCCGCACACGACCTCGGACTGCCGGCGGCGATCCCGGCGCCGTGGCCGGTCCTGGCCCTGCTCCCCGCTGGGCCGGAGCTGAGCAGAGAGAAGGCGTCAATCCCCCGCGACTCCGTCACGGGCTCCCCGTAGTGAGTCACCACCCTTGCCGTGTAGACGCCTGTGCCCCATCATTCGGCCGGCCAACGCTTTCAGCATGGCGGGTCGGAAACGTGGCCCACGCCATCGCGCCGCATTTCATGCACAGCCGTGCGTCGCTGACTACATCAACCTGTCGGCGTGGGCCGTACACTTTCCACATACTTGCCGATTCACTCGACGTAGCGGGTCGAGGTTTGAGAGAGGCGGACGCTATGGGTGTTCAGTCAAGTGCGCACTTCGGGGTAGAGGGACAGAGCCGCGAGGACGCATTGGCCGAGATGCGCGCCTGCCTCGAAGGATTCGAGAAGGAACGGTATGGGGTGTCACAGTTGCGGGTTGAAATCGGTGACGGTGACAGCGTTTTGATCAATCTGGTGATGGTCAGCGACGACGTTGTGGATGCGGATGCGGATGCTGCCGCTGCAGCTGCGGCGATCATCGAGGTTCTCCGTGGTTCTCCACACAGTTCACATTGGCGAGAGCGGCAGCGGGAATTGACGCTCGCCTAGTCGAAGCGCTGGGTCAGTACCTGTCTGCATAATGGCGTCGTCGAGCCAGAGTCCTTTGACCCGGCGGCAGCGATGCCGTATGTGGTTGCGCGAATGCACCTCGGACGTGCTCACGGCGCTGAGCGCCGGTGTCCTCGGGATGGCCGGGATAGGCGCATCGTGGCTTTGGGTCCGCCCGATCGTCTTGACTCTGCTACTGGTGGGCCTAGCAATCGCGGTTGCGTCCATCGCTTATGAACGGACCAGGCATCGCCCTACGCTCACCCAATTGACCATTCAGAACACCCATCTGATTCGGCAAGTCGAGGACCTTAGCAACCGCGTCACCGCGCACACCGTTCGCTTAATCGACATCGTCAACATTCTTCTGCGCGAACTTGCCACTTCGGTGAACATCTACTCGAACGACACCCGCTTGTCGGTCTACCGGCACCGGGATAATTCCCTTTATCTTGTTGGGCGGGTATCACCGAACGTCGACTACGCGCGGGTCGGCCGGGACTCATATCCCGACACACAGGGTTTCATCGGCCGATTGTGGCGCGGAGTAGGTACCCCGACGGTTGTGACCATGCCCGCTAGCCGTGCTGACTGGGAAGAAACACAGGTCCGGTCGTATGGCTTCACCGACGTAGACGCCCGCGGCCTTCGAATGCAAACTCGCGCAATGACCGGCATCAAACTGCAACTGCACGACCACGGTGAAGCCTTCGGGGTTCTCTGCATCGAGTGCGATAGGCCGCGCTCGACCGTTCGGGCGGGCACGATCAATTCGGTCGTAGAAGCGACCGAGTTCAAGACCCTGACTTCCATCCTCCACTTCGCGGTAATGGGTATGACCGAAGCGGAAGCTCGGGAAGGCTTGACGCAGGGACGTTGATGACGTGCCGGTTACCTAGTGCCGAAACCGAGCGCTAGGGGTCCTAACGGGGCCTTGGTTCAGTTACGAAGATCACTGCCTGACGCGAGGCGCAACCATCGACCCGTTCAACCTGACCGACTCCCGGTACCCCGTCGTCGGCCCCCCGCCACGCCGGCGACCAGCGCGATCGCCAACGCGGCAAGGCAGATTGCGGCGCCGCGCAAAGCCGTGTTCCGCGGCCGCGTGTCCTGGGGCGCGGCCGGTGGCCGCGTGGTGATCGGCGCGGGCGCCGGTGCCGAGGTGGGCGGGGACGGGCCAACATCCGTGCTGACCGCCGCCAACGCGTCGATCGTGCCGCTGCCGACGACCGGGTCCCACCCGGCGGCCGGGTGATGCGCCGTCGATTCGATGCGCTGCATCACCTGCCGCGCGGTCAACGTGGGGAAGCGGGCCCGAATCAACGCTGCCAGCCCACTGACCACCGGGGCGGCAAAACTGGTGCCGGACACCGGTTCCGAACCGAGCGGGGTGACTGCCTCGCCGGGGGCCGCGACATCGACCCACGGGCCGGCAAGGGTGAATGCCGACGGCGACCCTTCGGGACTCACGGAACCGACGGTCAGCACGTAGTCGTCGTACCAGGCCGGACTGACCGCGACCGTGACGGTCTCCCAGGTGGCATCCGGGCGCTGAGGGGGGCACTGCGCGGCCCCGCCGGTGTTGCCCGCGGCGGCCACGACGACGGCGTTCTTGATGTCGACGGCGTAGGCCAGGGCGGCGCCCAGCGCGCGGTCATCCAGCGCCGATGCGACCGGAACGCAAGCAACCGAGGAGATGTTGATCACCGAAGCCCCGAGATCGGCGGCGG
The DNA here is from genome assembly GCF_001414075.1 of Mycobacterium sp. UM_11. Lineage (NCBI taxonomy): Bacteria > Bacillati > Actinomycetota > Actinomycetes > Mycobacteriales > Mycobacteriaceae > Mycobacterium > Mycobacterium sp. UM_11. Next base: position 27,337 of record NZ_LATC01000040.1, read on the forward strand.
TGCGGACGGCTTTCGCCATGGTGTCGACGTCGCCAACGCCCCCGCGGGATCGATCGGTCGCCGGGGAGAACTTAGCGCTGGATTGACGAATGCTGATCAAAGTCGCTTCGGGCGCCATTCCGCTGACGCCGGAATCCGGTTTCGCGGCAACGATTCCCGCCACCAGCGTGCCGTGCGCGTCGCAATCCTGGGTGCCGTCGCCGTTGGAGACAAAGTCTCCGCCCGCCACCACGTCCGGCAGCAGGCGGTGCCGCGACACACCGGTGTCGATGACGGCCACCCGTTGCCCGGCGCCGCGGCTCAGCTGCAGGACCCGCGACAGGTCGGGCAGGCCGGCCAGCCGATTCGGTGCGGATCCCGTCGTCATCGTCGCACAAACCTCGCGTTGCACCGTCGGCCACGGTGGTGCGGGGCGCGCGGGATTCGGCAGCCATTTGTCATCCACCTGCGGCGGCGAAACCGCTTGCGCCGGAGCGGGTCCGGCCAACGGCGCCCAAACCAACGTCGATACCGCCAGCAGGCGCGCGACGCCGGACGCCCTCACCTGAGATTCAGTCCCCGCGCGACGCCGTAAAGTCCGCAGAGCCAGCATGTCAGGGGCACCAACGCGACGAGCGAAAGCCACTCCAGCGCATCGATGGCTCGGCGCACCAGGAGCGGAGGCGTCACTGCCGGTGCGACGAAGCCGAGATACATCGCCGCGCCGGCCAGCATCGCCGTGGCCACGGCGACCCACGGCCCCTGCCCCGGCGCGCCGAAAGCGGTGACACCGAAAGTGACTCCCACGACGGCGATCCCGGCGGCGATGAACGTCACCATCCGGCCGCCGTCAGCGCAACGCGCGCGCAGCAGCAACAGGGCGCCGGTGATGCCGCCGAACGCCATGCACGACAGGCGCGGGGCACCGGCCAGCACGGTGACGATGGCGCCGACCGCCGCCGCAGAGGAAAACCCGGCAAGCAGGCTCGACAACCAGGCGTCGGCACGCCGCGCCCGTTCCCGCAGGCGCCACTCATCCGCATCCGTTTCGTCCATGGCCGGTGTCCAGAGCAGCCGAGTTGACAGCCCCGCCAACACGATCGACACCCGCGCCGCCGCCGCGACCATGCCGAGCGATGCCAGCCCGGCTGCGGCGCCGATGGCGTGCGGCGGTGCGGCGGTCACCACCCCCACCAACGCGGCGACGGCGACGACCGTCGCCGCGCATGACACGGCGGTCAATGTGACCGCGCCGCAGCCCGATACGCGCATAGCCACGACACAGGTGGCGGCCGCCGCCGTCGCGGCCAGCAGCACATTGCAGATGCCCGGCGGCCCCGGCACCACGAGCAAGCCGGCCACCGCGGCGAACGCGGCGGCCATCGCGCCAAGCGTCAGCCCCGCAACCGCGTCGCGATACGCCCGGTGGGCAACCACCGCCGACAGCAGCGCGACCAGACCCGCGCATGCCAGCACCCCCACGGCGGTGCGCGGCGCGTTGGCCACCAGGGCATTTCGTGCCAGCGCCAGCGCACCGACAGCGATCACACAGCCCGCCGCCACCGCCCCGGCGAGGCGGGCGGGGAATCCGGACGGTTCTGAAGCCGCTGCCAGCGCCTCGGCCATGGCCTCCGCGGTGTCGTGGTGACGAGGGGCGGGTGGCTCGGCCGGCGGCTGGCTCAGCAGCAGCACGGTGCCGTCCCCGATACCGCTCTGCGCCAGCGACTTCGACGGATCCAGGGGGGAGGAGCCGGGGAGCGACAGGTGGTAGCGCTTCGCGGTCAGACGGTTGTGGGCATGGCTTACCTCCAAGATGTCGACGATGGTAGGGGTGAGGACGGCGAGGGGTATCTCGGCCGGCAGGACCAGGTCGGCGGCGGCGCTGCCGGCATGGATCGATACGCGGCGGAGCCCTGAATCGGTTGCAGGCAACGACGAAACCCCTTCGGTCGGATTGCCCGAACGTAGCCAGGTTTCCGTCGCCCGGTCTACGGCTGTCCACAACCGACTTGCCGTGCATGTCGGTGCTACCTACCGTCGCCCAACGGGAGGGACGAGATGACCCAGAGTTTCGTGCCCGCAGCGCGGCGGCAGCCACCGACGGTGGCGACCGGCGATCTCGTCGTCGAGGCGCCGCCGGAGCCGCCGTCGCCGGCTACGGCCGGCTTGCTATTCCGCTTGCTGCCGGCCGTGCTGGCCGTCGCGGGATGCGGCGTCGTGGCGGCGACGTTGGCGTTGGGGTCGGGCGGCAGCCGCACGCCGATTTTCCTGGCCTTCCCGATCATGATGCTGGCCTCGACGGTGATGACCGCGGTCTCAGCGCGCGCCCGCCAACGGGGCGGCGGCATCGACGCCGATCGCCTCCGTTACCTCGGATACCTCAGTCGGCTGCGCGTCACGGCCACCGAAACGGCTGCGGCACAGTGCTACTCGCTGACGTGGGCTCACCCGGACCCCGACACCCTGTGGACGTTGATCGGGGGACCCCGGATGTGGGAGCGGCGGGCGACCGACGCCGATTTCTGCCGCGTCCGAATCGGCGTCGGGGCCCAGCCGCTGGCCACCCGGTTGGTAGCCCCGCCGACGGCGGAGCCTGCCGACCCGGTCACCGCCGCCGCTTTGGACCGGTTCATGCGTGCGCATTCGACGGTCATCGCGCCCATCACGGCCGCCCTGCGGGAAAGCCCGTGCGTCAGGCTCGAAGGCGACACGTCCGCGACGCGGGGGCTGCTACGCGCGATGATCTGCCAACTCGCCGTTCTGCACCCGCCCGATCAATTGCGGATCGTCGCCGCGATCCCGGACCGGGGCCATAGGCACTGGGAGTGGCTCAAATGGTTGCCGCACAACCAACATCCGATCGCGGCCGACGAAGCGGGTCAGGCGCGGCTGATGTATCGGAGTGTGGCCGAGGCACGAGCGGCGGTCGGCGAAATCCGCTGCGAGCACACGGTGGTGATCGCCGAGGTCGACGAGACCATCGACAAGATCACGGGCGCTACCGTCGTCCAACTCGGCGGCGGCCGCGACGACGCGCCGGTGACGATCAGCCGCTCCGGCGAAACCCAAACGGTGCCGCACCCCGACCGGATGAGCACGTTGGAGGCACTGGTATGCGCGCGCCGATTGGCGATGTACCGGGCCGACGCCGCCTCCCGCCGCGCCGCCACCGATTGGGCGGCCCTGGTGGGAATCGGCGACATGACATTATTCGACCCGATCCCGTTGTGGCGCAGCCGCGATCGGCTCCGCATCCCGATCGGGGTCAGCGCGGACGGAACACCGGTGGAACTGGACATCAAGGAGGCCGCGGAAAACGGCATGGGCCCGCATGGGCTCTGCGTCGGGGCTACCGGTTCGGGCAAGTCGGAACTCTTGCGGACGATCGCGCTCGGCATGATGGCACGCAACTCTCCCGCGGTGCTCAATCTGCTGCTCATCGACTTCAAAGGCGGCGCGACCTTTCTCGATTTCGCGTCCGCTCCGCATGTCGCCGCCGTCATCACGAATCTCGCCGACGAGGCACCGCTGGTGGCCCGCATGCGCGACGCCCTGGCAGGTGAAATGAATCGCCGACAACAGCTGCTGCGCGCGGCGGGCTGCGTCAGCGCCGCGGCGTACGGACGTGGGCGCCCGGCGGGCGCCACATCGCCCGCCCTGCCCACGCTGTTCATCATCGTCGACGAGTTCTCCGAGCTGCTCAGCCAACACCCGGACTTCGCCGACATGTTCATGGCGATCGGGCGGCTTGGCCGGTCGTTGGGCATGCACCTGTTGCTGGCCAGCCAACGACTCGACGAGGGCAGGCTGCGCGGTCTTGACGCCCATCTCTCCTATCGGATCTGCTTGAAGACACTGTCGGCCAACGAATCACGGGCGGTGCTGGGAACGCTCGACGCGCACGAATTACCGAACACCCCCGGAGCGGGTTATCTGCGGACAAGCGGCGGAGACTTGATCCGCTTCTCCGCGGCATACGTTTCCGGCCCGGCACCGTCGCGCGCGCCGGCCGTTGTTTCCGTGGGCAATCCCGCCGTACGGCGGTTCGAGTCTTGGACTGTCGGAGCGATCACCCGCCCCGGCGGCACCAGTGCGCCGTCCGAACCGACGACCCTGCGAGCCGTCCTGGACCTGCTCTGCGGACACGGGCCGCCCGCGCACCGGGTGTGGCTGCCCCCGCTGGACCGGGCACCCAGCCTGCACACGCTGCTTCTCGACGCTGCGCCCGCGCCGGATGCCCTGACGGTTCCCGTCGGCATCATCGACCTTCCCTTCGAGCAGCTACGGACGCCGCTGATGGTCGATCTGCGTGGGGCAGCCGGCAATGTCGCGGTCATCGGGGCGCCCCAGTCGGGAAAGTCGATGGCGCTGCGCACACTCATTACGGCCTTGGCGGCCACTCACGATCCGGGGCAGGTGCAGTTCTACTGCATGGACTTCGGCGGTGGGTCGCTGACATCGACCCGGGCCGTCCCGCATGTCGGCGCGGTTGCAGGAAGGGCCGAGCCGCGACTCGTCGCGCGGATGGTTGCCGAATGCGAGTCGCTAATCCAGCTGCGCGAGAACATCTTCAGCGATCACGGGATCACGTCGATCGCCGAGTACCGTACGCTCCGCGCGCGGCGCAAGGCGCCGCACGGCGATGCGTTCGGGGACGTCTTCCTGGTAATCGACGGCTGGGCGCGACTAGGCGAGGAATTCGATGAGCTGAAAGCCTCGATCACGGCCGTTGCCACACAGGGCCTTTCGTTCGGGGTGCACGTAGTGTTGTCGGCAACGCGATGGGCCGAGATCAGGCCGGCATTGCGGGACCAGATCGGCACGCGCATCGAGCTGCGGCTGGGGGATCCAGCCGATTCCGAACTCGACCGCAAAGCGGCGCAACACGTGCCCCGGGACAAGCCGGGCCGCGGGCTTTGCAGCGACGGGTCGCACATGATGATCGCCTTGCCCCTGGCCGAGATCCCTCCCGCCGAATCGGTGGCGCCGCCAATAGCGGTGCTGCCCAGATTGGTCGAGCGCGACACCGTTGTGGAGCGGGCGGGTGACCGCGTCCTGCTGGGCGTCGAGGAGCGTCGACTGGCACAGGTGACGTGCGAGTTCGACCAACACGCACATCTTCTCGTGCTCGGCGACAAGGAATGTGGCAAGACGGCGACGCTGCGGACACTATGCCGCGAGATCGTCCGGACGAAGACCAGCGCGCAGGCCCACCTCGCGATCGTCGATTTCCGGCGTTCGCTGCTCGGCGTCGTCGCGCCGGAGCGCCTCGGCGGCTATGCCATGTCGGCAGGCGCGTTGTCCGGATTGCTGCCGGATCTTCTTGATTTGTTGCGGCGGCGAATGCCGCCTGCCAATGCGAGCCCGGCGCAGTTGCGAGCCGGGGGTTGGCGTTCGGGGCCGGAAATCTTCCTCGTCGTCGACGACTACGAGCTGGTGGCCGGCTCGGGCGGAAACCCGCTTGCGCCGATCGCCGAATTCTTGCCTTACGCACAGGATTTGGGTTTACATCTGGTCATAGCACGGCGCAGCGGCGGCGCGGAGCGCGCGCTTTTCGAGCCTCTGCTGGCGGGGATGCGTGACCTCGGCTGCACGACCCTGATGATGAACGGCTGCCCACGCGAGGACGGGCCGTTCGGCTCCCGTCGCGCGGCGCGGTTGCCGGCCGGCCGCGGTGTTCTACTCACCCGATCGGGCGACGAGCAACTCGTCCAGGTGGCCTGGAGCGCGCCGTGAGTGCGCATCGCACCATCATCGAAACCGGTCCGGGCACGATCCGCCGATTATGTTGCGGGACAAGCATCGTCACTCAATACGGAAATTCCGAGATCGTCGAGGCGGCGCTGCGCGCGATAGACGATCGGGTGGCATTGGTGGGCGATCGCCCGGTCGACGTTGCTTCCCTGTGGGCTGACGCGCTGCGGTCCGTGGCCTGCCCGCGCGGCGGGGGCGTGGTCGTGGTGCATCCGTCTTGGTGGTCGGCGTCGCGCGTGGGAGTGGTAAGCGGGGCGGCGAAGACCGCTTTCGGCGACGTGCTGGCGAGGCCCCGTTCGGGGTTGTTGGCGCGGGCCGCGGGCGCCGACGCAAAGGCGGCGATCGTGGTGGAGATCGCCGACCGGATGGTGGTGATCGGTGGGCCCGACATCGTTGCGGTACCGCGCAGGCCGGAACCACATCCCGTCGCCGACGAGGTGGTGACCGCCATCGTGAGCACCACCGCCGCCGTCGTGTTGATCGACGCCCCCGGCACGGTCGCTGGGGCGTCGACCCTGGGCAAGTCCGTCGCCGAAGCGGTGCGCGGCAACGGGCGGACGGTGGTGGAAATCGACGACGCCCGGCTGGCCCGGCTGGCGGGTTCCGAGCTCGACGAGCTGCGCCGGCCGGGTGGCCATCGTGTGCGATTCGGCGCGCGCACACTCAGCGCCGTCGGCGCGGCCACCGTGGCGCTGGTGGTGGCCCCCGCCCTGATCAGCCCGGACCGGCACGGCACGGTCGCCCCGCCGGCGGTGGAAGCCCCGCCCACCACCTTTTTGGTGGAAGGCCGGGTGGCGGTGACGGTGCCCGCGGGCTGGTCCACGCAGCGGGTGGTGGCCGGGCCGGGGTCGGCCCGGGTGCAGGTCACCTCGCCATCCGATCCCGAGGTGGCGTTGCACGTCACGCAGTCGCCGGTCGCAGGCGACACGCTGAACACCACCGCCGAGCGGTTGAAACGCGCGATCGACGCGGAGCCGGCCGGGGTGTTCGTCGACTTCAACCCCTCCGCGACAAGCGTCGGCAGGCCGGCGGTGACGTACCGCGAAGTCCGCGCCGCCCATGACGTGCGGTGGACGGTGCTGCTCGACGGGTCGGTGCGGATCAGCCTTGGGTGCCAGAGCCGGTCCGGCAAGGAAGAGGCCGTGCGTGGCCCCTGCGAGCTGGCGGTGCGGTCCGCGCATGCGATCGAATGAACCGAAAATCGGGTGGAACCAAATCAACGGCGCCCAGGTCGAACTTGGTATGACTGCACCGAACTCCCTGAGCACCGATTTCGACCTGATGCGGTCGGTCGCGGCCACGACGGACGCCCGCAACGAGGAGATCCGGGCCATGCTGCAAGGGTTCATCGGCCGCATGGGCGCGGTGCCGCCGTCGGTCTGGGGTGGGGTCGCGGCCGCGCGGTTCAAAGAGGTGGTGGATCGCTGGAACGCGGAGTCGACGCGGCTCTATCACGTCCTGCACTCGATCGGCGAGACCATTCGGCACAACGCGATCACCCTGCAGGAGGCCGGCCACGCCCACGCAACCCATATCGCCGCCGCCGGCGGAGACCTGTGATCGGAAGGATGATCCGTGGAATCGGTGCTTTCCTATGACTTCGGCGAAATCGAGTTCTCGGTGCGCCAGGAGATCCACAGCACGTCGGCTCGCTTCAATGCGGCGCTGGACGAACTGAGGTCGCAGATCGCCCCGTTGCAGCAGCTCTGGACACGCGAGGCGGCGGCCGCCTACCAGGTTGAACAGCAGAAGTGGCACCAGGCGGCGACGGCGCTCAACGAAATACTGGTCGATCTCGGCAACGCGGTGCGCGACGGCGCGGACGAGGTGGCCGACGCCGATCGGCGGGCGGCCGGCGTCTGGGGACGGTAGCCGCGCCCATAGTCGTCTGTGTGGTCCCGGCGGGGGAGAGCCGCTGGGACCACGCAGTCGTTTTGACCTGCGGGGACGCGCATCGGTAAGCTGCTCGGTTGGCGTGCGGTACGCCGGGGCCTCGGGTCAACGTCGGTCGCCGAGACCAGCCCCACCGCAACCGCCTGACCGGCACCCGGCTCGACCCGGGATCCACCTCGAGAAAGAAAAGGTAAGCGCTGTGCCCACCTACGCGCCAAAGGCGGGTGACACCACGCGGTCGTGGTACGTCATCGACGCCACGGACGTGGTGCTTGGCCGCCTTGCCGTCGCGGCAGCCACCCTGCTGCGCGGCAAGCACAAGCCGACGTTCGCCCCCAACGTCGACGGCGGTGACTTCGTCATCGTCATCAACGCCGACAAGGTCGCCCTGTCCGGCGACAAACTGCAGAGCAAGCTGGCTTACCGCCACTCGGGGTATCCCGGCGGCCTGCACTCGCGCACCACCGGCGAGCTGATGGAAAAGCACCCCGACCGCGTCGTCGAGAAGGCGATCGTCGGCATGCTGCCCAAGAACAAGCTCAGCCGTCAGATCCAGCGCAAACTCCACGTCTACGCCGGCCCGGAGCACCCCCACGCCGCTCAGAAGCCGGTTCCGTACGAGATCAAGCAGGTGGCCCAGTGACCGAAACGACCGAGGCCTTGGAAACCCCCGACCCCACGGCCACCGAAACCCCGGACGTGCCGGCCGAGGCCGCCGCGCCCGCGCCCGCCCCGGAGCCGTTCGTCTTCGACCGGCCCATTCAGACCGTCGGCCGCCGCAAGGAGGCCGTCGTGCGGGTGCGCCTGGTGCCCGGCACCGGCAAGTTCGACCTGAACGGCCGCAGCCTGGAGGACTACTTCCCCAACAAGGTGCACCAGCAGCTCATCAAGGCCCCGCTGGTCACGGTGGACCGGGTGGAGAGCTTCGACATCTTCGCCCTGCTGCACGGCGGCGGCCCGTCGGGCCAGGCCGGGGCGCTGCGCCTGGGCATCGCCCGGGCGCTGATCCTGGCGCAGCCCGAGGACCGTCCGGCGCTGAAGAAGGCCGGCTTCCTCACCCGTGACCCGCGTGCCACCGAGCGCAAGAAGTACGGCCTGAAGAAGGCCCGCAAGGCGCCTCAGTACAGCAAGCGCTGATCAACCATCACTTTCTGGCCGCAACGGGGCCTCAAACTGGGTCGTTCCGCGCTTGCATCGGCGTGTCTGCGCCCAAACGCGCCCCGTTTCGGTCAGAAAAGAACGGGCACGTTAGGTGAACGGCCGCCAACTGTGAGAGGTTTTTCCGCATGGGTCGACTATTCGGCACCGACGGTGTCCGCGGGGTCGCCAACCGGGAGTTGACCGCCGAGTTGGCGCTCGAGCTGGGCGCCGCCGCCGCGCGGCACCTGGCCAGCGCGGGCGGACCGGGCCGGCGCGTCGCCGTGATCGGGCGCGACCCCCGGGCCAGCGGCGAGATGCTGGAGGCCGCGGTGATCGCCGGGCTGACCAGCCAGGGCGTTGACGCGCTGCGCGTCGGGGTGCTCCCCACCCCGGCGGTGGCCTACCTGACCGGCGCCTATGACGCCGACTTCGGCGTGATGATCTCGGCGTCGCACAACCCGATGCCCGACAACGGCATCAAGATCTTCGGCCCCGGCGGCCGCAAGCTCGACGACGACACCGAGGACCGGATCGAGGCGCTGGTCACCGCGGAAGCCGGGGCGCGCCCCGTCGGCGCCGGGATCGGCCGCGTCATCGACGCCGAGGACGCCGACGACCGCTACCTGCGGCACCTGAGCAAGGCCAGCACGCTGCGCCTCGACGGCCTGACCGTGGTGGTCGACTGCGCGCACGGCGCGGCCTCGTCGGTGGCGCCGCGCGCCTACCGGGCGGCCGGTGCGCGGGTGATCGCGATCAACGCCGACCCCAACGGGCTGAACATCAACGACAACTGCGGCTCCACCCACCTGGACTCGCTGCGCGCCGCGGTCATCGCCCACCGCGCCGACCTCGGCCTGGCCCACGACGGCGACGCCGACCGCTGCCTGGCCATCGACGCCAACGGCGAGCTCGTCGACGGCGACGCCATCATGGTCGTGCTGGCGCTGGCGATGCGCGAGGCCGGCGAGCTGGCCTCGGACACGCTGGTGGCCACCGTGATGAGCAACCTCGGGCTGCACCTGGCCATGCGCGCCGCGGGCATTACCGTGCGCACCACCGGCGTCGGCGACCGCTACGTGCTCGAGGAACTGCGGGCCGGCGAGTACAGCCTGGGCGGCGAGCAGTCGGGCCACATCGTGATGCCCGCGCTGGGCTCCACCGGCGACGGCATCGTCACCGGGCTGCGGCTGATGAACCGCATGGTGCAGACCGGCTCGTCGCTGACCGAGCTCGCCGCGCCGATGCAGACGTTGCCCCAGGTGCTGATCAACGTCCGCGTCACCGACAAGGACACCGCCGCCGCCGCGCCCTCGGTGCGCACCGCGGTCGGCGACGCCGAGGCCGAACTCGGCGACACCGGCCGAATCCTGTTGCGCCCGTCTGGAACCGAGCCCGTCATCCGGGTCATGGTGGAAGCCCCCGAGGCCGACGTCGCCCAGCGCGTCGCGAACCGGGTCGCCGAGGCGGTCAGCTCCGCGCGCTGAATCGGAACCCGGCCGTCGCACCACACTGAATTGACGGGATAGCGTGCGGCAGTAGTGTGATGACGTTCGATGGCGGGTGGCGGCGAGCGTCGGGCGGGGAGGAGCTTCGGGTTGGTTCAGCTGGCTAACCTGAGTGTCGGTGAGCTGGTGGCCGGGGCCGGCGGTGATCCGTGGGCAGTGAACCAGACTCTGCAAGCGGGGCAGCCCGCACAGATCTCCAACCTGGCCAACGCCTTTCACGCGGCGGGGCGTTCCACTGCCGAGTCCGATCATGCCTTTGAGCAGGCCCGCAAGCGCTTCGACGCCGCCTGGAATCACCAAAATGGGGATCACCCGATCAACGGCTCCGCTGAAGTGCAACGCACGGCCCAGGCGCTGGGAGCGCAGTCCGAGCAGTTGCCCAAGATCGGCGCGGATTTGGAAAACATCGCCGCCGCGTTGGCCGAGGCGCAGAAGGCCGGTGCCGCAGACATCGCCACCCTGGATGGCCGGCTGCAGGTTCTCGACAGAATCATCGGCGCGGCCAAGGAGGAGCTTCGGCATTCCGACCTGAGTGCGCAAGATCGCCAGGCACTCGAAACCTTGATCAAGGACGCGAAAGCCGACGCGGTCGAGGACACCAAAGATGCGCTCGACCAGCTGCACGCCATCCGCGACAACTATTCGAACTCGCTGCACCAGGCCCAGACCAATCTGGCCAACGACGGGTACGACCCGGGCCGTGTCCTGGGTGTCGACGGTCACGAGGCCGAGACACCCGAGCAAGCCGAGCAAGACGTCAAGGGCGCGCTGGGCGGCGACAAGGGCGCCGCCGCCCGCGTGAACGGGGTGCTCAACTCGATCACGCCCGATCAGCGGGCGGGGAAGGTGCCGTTGACCGCCGAGCAGGCGTCGGTGTTGAGCCAGCTGCAAGCTCAAGAACACGGCATGTCGATCGATGCCCTCAAGACCGCCGAACAACGGCTCGGCGACGAGAAGGGCATGATCGGCAACTCGTGGCAGCTGATGAGCAATCCCAACCTCACGTTTCCCAAGACGCCGCTGCAGGTCGGTGCGAAGCAGGGCACCGACACGGTGAAGGGCGGCGCGGCGCAGCTGCCCGAAAGTGTTCAGCAGGCACTGAATTCGTCCGGCCTGGAATACATGCGCCAAACCAACGACATCGCCAACATCGTCAAGGACGGCGACAAATCGTTCCAGACGAACACCGATCTGGATCGGGCGATGATCCGCAAGGCGGGGGCCATGATGGACACCCCGCTGTGGCAGCACGACCCGGCGAGCCAGGGCCAAAACGTCGAGCGCGATCCCGCCATGGACCCCGCGGTGTCCAACGTGCTGTCCGCGATGTCGCCGGATCACCAGGTCGTCCACGACACCATGACCGGCGGCGATCACGACAAGTTCCTGCGGAACCTCACCCATCACGCGTGGAAGGACAACGGGCAGGCGGTCGGTTCGCTGTTCTCCTGGACCGGCGACGCCGCGCAGGGACCGGAAGCCAAGATCGCCGGTGAAACCGCCCGCGCCTACGCCGATTACGTCGGCCACCACGCGTCCACGGACTTGCTCCATCTCCCGGGCAACCACACCTTGGGGCAAGTGAACCCCGACCTTGTCCAAGCGATGGGCCACGGCCTCGACCCGTACGTCAACAACATCGCCGGAACATCGGGCGGGCTGCCGGAATTCGGCAGACCGCTCGACACCAACGGCGACGTCCATTCCGGCGCACTGCCTCTCGCCAAGGGCATATTCTCGGTGATCGACAGCGACCCCACCGCCGCGCGGGACTTCAACAAGAATGCGTACACCCAGGCGTTGCTGCACGACTCGTCATTCGCGTTGAACCCGAATCACGACGGTTACAGCGACCAGCTCTACGACGCCGCCACGTTGCGAGGACTGGTCGACGTGGGAACCCACAATGCCTACGAAGCGAACGAACAAAACGGTTACCACCAACAGCTTTCGGAATACGACTCGAAGAAGCTGGCCTACGAAGACGGCGTCCAGGCCGCCAGCACGGTCGGTGGTTGGGTCCCGGGGGTGGGCAAAGTCAGCGGGCCCGCGATTGGCATGCTTGGGCATAACCTCGAAAACGACATGTTGGGGCCGGCGCCCACCGCACCGGGCCAGACGCCGATCCAGCCCATGGACATCGGAAACGCCGACGAACACATGCTCGATGCGTTGCTCGGCGCAAACCAGCACATCTCGGGACTGCCACCCGAATATGTTGTCTACGACCACGATCACCCCAATGGGCGAATCGCGACCCTGGACGAGATGCAAGCCAAACATCCCGATCTCACCGCCGGCCAGTACAACAATGTCCTTGGCCCGGTGTTGTCCCAGTCGCTGAACCTGCCGCCGAATGAGAAGATGTCGCCGGACCAGTACATGGTCGACCGCTACAACAACGTCATCGGCGTACCGGAACCCCCGGGGAAGAAATGACTTACATTCGGCGCGCAAGACGCTTTTTGATGACGCTGTCGACCATCACGGTTTCGCTGGTCGGCTGCGCTTCAGGCAGTCACTCCGGCCAGTCGGCGTCGCCCACCTCCACGACGCCTGCGGGGTGGCCGCCGACACTTAACGATTTCAGCGTGGTGTGGAGCGCGGAACCCGATATCGCCGTCACCACCTGGCCCGCCGTTGCGGTTCGGGCCTACGCCGAGTCCTACTTGCTGGCCTCCATCACCGGTGAGGACAAATTCCTGTACCCGGGATTCAAGCAGGCGGTAGACGCCGACAAGCCGATCGACAACCCGACGGGCACCCGGTTCCTGTGGCCGAAGACCGACCGCAGGACCGAAAATCCCTGGGTAGGAACCGAATACGACCACATCCTGTCGATCGCGACCTCTGGCCGTGACGTGACGGTGGTGGTCTGTGAATATATGTTCGGCACCGCGCAAGCGCGGGGTCACGGGTACACCCCGAACATCGGCCAGCCTCCCCCCGATTCGGGGATCGAGCCGATGCGAATCACGATGACGGCTCCCGCCACCACCGGCCCGCAACTGCCCGCCCAACAGGGACCGGCGCGCGCGCCGTCGGCCGACGTGTTCGGCGGCTGGAGGATCACCGGTCATCAGGGTGGGTACTTCGCCGAATACGGGCTCGCGGCGGAATGGCCTGATCTCGCCCGGGACACCGACGCCTGCCGCGCCAAAGCGCCCCCACACCCCGATCTCGTTCGCGGCGGTGAGTATCCACGCTCGAACTTTCCCACCCAGCCACCGGCCCCGGGCTGGCCGGCACCAAGCCCAGCATCCTAGCTACCAATAGCGTTCGCCCGCAACGGGTTTCACTGTTCTTGGATGTGCCACACCGGCCGCGCCGAATCTGCGAGGAACCCGGACGCGTCCCCGGGCGTCGGATTAGGCATGAGATTCGACAGGGGAACACGGCCCGTCACCGTGGCCCGCACCGAGATCGACGTCGCGGCCACGCACCGCATCGCCGGCCAATTCCGCGCCGCCGCGGACATTCTCGACCGCGCGTTGAGCGATCAGTTGGGCCGGCTTTCGTTCGGCGGGGCCGGCGCCGGGCGCGCCCACGCCGCCCGCGGCGACGCGTTGCGCGCCGAGCTGGAGCGGCTGACCGCCCAGGTCGAGCAGTGGTCGCGGGCGTCCGTCGAGATCGCCGCCGCGCTGCGGGCCAGCGCCGACCGCTACGCCGACGCCGAGCTGTACGCCGCGGCGCGGATCGCCTGACCGTGGCCGACCGGTTGGACGTCGCCGGGCGCCTCGCCGAGGGGCTGCCCGCCGTCGAGCACACTCAGACTTACGTGCGGGCGTGCCACGCCCTGGGCTATCAACATCCCGACCTTACGGCGCAGCCCTCGCAGATCCGCGACTGGTACGACACCGAAGACGGCCTCGACCTGCGCGCCCTCGACCGGGACTGCGCGGAACTGCGCGCGGCGGCCGACGCGGTCTCCGAAGCGCTGCGCATGCAGCGGGCGCAGGTGGCCGAGTTGGCCGCGGCGTGGACGGGGCCGGCCGGGGATGCCGCGGTGCAATTCGTGGAGCACCACTGCGACACCGCCGGCGTGGTGGCCACCGAACTGCGCGCGGCGGCGCAACGGTGCGAATCGCTGCGCGACAACCTGTGGTACCTGGTCGACTCGAAGGTCGCG
>NZ_LATC01000041.1:0-41629 GCF_001414075.1 Mycobacterium sp. UM_11
GAGATGTGTATAAGAGACAGGCATGTAGATGGCCGACAGCACCAGCGCGGTGACACCGAACGCGGCGGCGAGCCAGTAACGATTGAAAGTGCCCAGCAGCACCAGGAATTCGCTGACGAACGGCGCCAGGCCGGGCAGCGACAACGTCGCCATGGCCGAGACGAGGAACGTGCCCGCCAACACCGGGGCCACCTTCTGGACGCCGCCGTAATCGGCGATCTGCCGGCTGCCGTGCCGGGCTATCAGGAATCCCGCGATCAGGAACACCGCCGCCGTGGACAGGCCGTGGTTGAGCATGTACAGCGTCGACCCGCTCTGCCCCTGGCTCGTCATCACGAAGATGCCCAGGATGATGAACCCGAAGTGGGAGATCGAGGTGTAGGCGATCAGGCGCATGACGTCGGTCTGCCCGATCGCGACGATGGCGCCGTAGATGACCCCGATGACGGCCAGCACGATGATCAGGGGGCGGAAATACGTTGAAGCGCCGGGGAAGAGCTGCAGGCAGTAGCGCAGCATGCCGAAGGTGCCGACCTTGTCCATCACCGCCATCATCAACACCGCGGTCGCCGGGGTGGCCTCCACCGCGGCGTCGGGCAGCCAGCGATGAAACGGCCACAGCGGCGCCTTGATCGCGAACGCGAACATGAAGCCCAAGAACAGCGCCTTGAACACCGCGGAGTCGGCGCCGTAGCGGCCGGAGGCGACGCCGGCCACGATCTCGCGGAAGTCGAAGGTGCCCGAACCGTGCTGCGCGGTCACCACGTACAGCCCGATCACCGCGGCCAGCATGATCAGCCCACCGAACAGGTTGTACAGCAGGAACTTCACCGCCGCGCGGGACCGGCCCGGGCCACCGCCGAAGCCGCCGATCAGGAAGTACATCGGGATGAGCATGGCCTCGAAGAACACGTAGAACAGCAGCACGTCGAGCGCGACCACCGAGATCAACACCATCGACTCGATGGCCAGTGTCAGGGCAACGTAGGCGTGCACGCCGCGATGGCTGCGTTCGCCGCCATCACCGTCGCTCCAACCCGCCACCTGCAGCACCGGGATCAGCACCGCGGTGAGCAGCACCAGCACCACGGCGATGCCGTCCACGCCCAGGGAGTAAGTGGCACCGAACGCCGGTATCCAGGAATGACTTTCGACGAATTGGTAAGTGCTGCCGCCTGACTTGAAGCCCAGCGTGACGACGATCGCCACCGCCAGCGTCAGAACGCCGAACACGAGGCCGGTCCACTTGGCCAGCCGGCGCAGCCCGGGCGGCAGCAGGATGACGAGCACCGAGCCGGCCAGCGGCACCAGCCACAGAATGCTCAGCCAGGGAAGGGTTTTCACCACAGTTTCACCGCCAGGATCAGCGCGACCACCAGGACCGCGCCCGTCAGCATCGACAATGCGTAGTTGCGGGCGAAGCCGGTTTGCAGCCCCCGCAGGCGATTCGAAGTCCGACCGACCAGCGCGGCCAGCGCGTTGACCGAGCCGTCCACCCCGGCGTTGTCGACGTCGACCAGCGCCTGGGTCAGCTCGGCCCCGGGGCGCATGAAGACTTCCTCGTTGAACGCGTCGCCGTAGAAGTCCCTGCGCGCGGCCGTGGTGACCGGCGACACCGCAAGCGGGGCGACGCGGGGGATCTCGGCGTTGGCGTACAACCGGTAGGCCACCGCGATGCCGACCGCGACGACGCCCAACGCCACGGCGGTGCTGACCCAGGCCGGGAACGCGTGGGTCACCTCTTCGTGTTTGCCGACGACCGGTTCGAGCCAGCGCGCCAGGGTGCCCCGCCAGGCCAGCAGTCCACCGGAGAACACCGAGCCGACGGCGAGCAGGATCATCGGCCAGGTCATCAGGCCGGGCGCCTCGTGAGGATGTGTGCCGGGGCCCCAACGCTTTTTGCCGAAGAAGGTCATCAGCATCACGCGCGTCATGTAGAACGCGGTGACGCCCGCGCCCAGCAGGGCGGCCCCGCCGAGGACGTAGCCGCGGGCGTCGCCGGCGCCCAGGGCCGCCTCGATGATGGCGTCCTTGGAGAAGAAGCCCGCGAACGGGGGCACGCCGATGATCGCCAGATAGCCGAGGCCGAAGGTGGCGAAGGTGACCGGCAGGGCGGCGCGCAGGCCGCCGTAGCGGCGCATGTCCTGCTCTTCGTGCATGGCGTGGATCACCGCGCCGGAGCCGAGAAATAGGCCGGCCTTGAAGAAGCCGTGGGTGAGCAGGTGCATGATCGCGAACGCGTAGCCGGCCGGGCCCAGGCCGGCGGCCAGCACCATGTATCCGATCTGACTCATAGTGGACGCCGCCAGCGCGCGCTTGATGTCGTCCTTGGCGCAGCCGATGAACGCTCCGAGCAGCAACGTGACGGCGCCGACCACCACCACCGCCGTTTGCGCGTCGGGCGCCAGGTTGTAGAGCGGGTTGGACCGCACGATCAGGTAGACGCCGGCCGTCACCATGGTGGCGGCGTGGATCAGCGCCGACACCGGGGTGGGGCCCTCCATGGCGTCACCCAGCCAGGCCTGCAGCGGAACCTGCGCGGACTTGGCGCACGCGCCCAGCAGCAGCAGCAACCCCATCGCCGTCAGGGCGCCGCGCCCGGCGGCGGGCGCCCCGGCGAACACTCCGGCATACGACAGCGTGCCGAACGTGCTGAACATCAAGAACATTCCGAGCGCGAGCCCGGCGTCCCCGACGCGGTTCATCACGAACGCCTTCTTGGCCGCCGTGGCCGCCGTCGGCTTGTGGTACCAGAACCCGATCAGCAGGTAGGAGGCCAGGCCCACGCCCTCCCAGCCGACGTAGAGCACCACGTAGTTGTCGGCGACCACCAGCAGCAGCATCGAGGCCAGGAACAGGTTGAGGTAGCCGAAAAACCTGCGCCGGTCCGGGTCTTCGGCCATGTAGGCGACCGAATAGATGTGGATCAGCGATCCGACCCCGGAGATCAGCAGGACGAAACACACCGACAGCTGGTCGATCTGCATGCCGAGGTCCACCTGCAGTTGGCTCACCGGGATCCAGCTGAACACCGTCTGGTGGATGACCCGGTCCTCGGCGGCGCGGCCGAGCAGCTCGTTCAGCAGGTCCAGGCCCACGCCGAACGCCGCGAGCGCGGTGGCGCAGCCGAGCCAGTGCCCCCACGGGTCGGTGCGTCGTCCGCCGAACAACAGGATCGCGGCACCCGCCAGCGGCAGCGCCACCAGCAGCCAGGTGTAGTGAGTCATGTTGGCGCTGTCAGCCTTTGAGTAGGTTCGCGTCGTCGACCGACGCCGATTTGCGGGCACGGAAAATCGTCATGATGATGGCCAGGCCGACGACGACCTCGCAGGCGGCCACCACCATCGTGAAGAACGCGATCATCTGCCCGTCCAGGTGGCCGTGCATCCGCGCGAACGTGACGAACGCCAGGTTCACCGCGTTCAGCATCAGCTCGACGCACATGAACATCACGATGGCGTTGCGCCGCAACAGCACACCCGAGGCCCCGATCGTGAACAGCAGGGCCGAAAGGTACAGGTAATTGGCCGGATTCACGATGCACCGCCTTTAATCGCCTGACGCGAGGGGGTCTCCTTGCCGTCGGCGCCGCGGCTGCGCAGGATCGGCGACACCGAAAGCTCCGAGTACGACCCGTCGGGCAGCAGCGCGGCCACGTCGACGGCGTTGTGCCGCGCATAGACACCGGGGCTGGGCATCGGGGTCGGGTGCCCACCGGGCTGGAACCGCTCCTGGGAGAGCTCCCGCTGCGTCTTGCGGCGCTCGAAACGCTCGCGGTGCGCCAGCACCATCGCCCCGACGGCCGCGGTGATCAGCAGCGCGCTGGTGAGCTCGAAGGCCCACACGTACCGGGAGAAGATCAGGGCGGCAAGCCCTTCCACGTTGCCGTTGGCGTTGGCAGTGGTCAGCCCGGCGAAGCCACCGGTCGCGCCGGTGCCGATCGCGGCGATCAGCAGAACGCCGAACCCGACGCCGGCCAACACCGCGGCGACGCGCTGACCGCGCAGCGTCTCCTTCAGGGATTCCGCCGAGTCCACGCCGATCAGCATCAGCACGAATAAGAACAGCATCATCACCGCGCCCGTGTAGACCACGACCTGGACGACGCCGAGAAACAGCGCGTCCTGGATCATGTAGAAGACCGCGAGGATGATCATCGTCATCGCCAGGAACATCGCCGAGTACACGGCGTTGACCGCCAGCACCACCCCGATCGCGCCGATCAGCGCGAGCGCGCCCAGCACCCAGAACGCGACCGCCTCACCGGTGGAGGTGCGGACGATGGTGTCGGCCGCCAACAGCTGGCCCGTCAATCCGGTCACCGGGACTCTCCGGCGTTCTCGATCTGCCGCAGGCCGTCGGCGGTCACGTTGCCCTGGTAATAGTCCTTGTCGGTGGCGCCGGGCGCCCGGGGATGCGGCGGCGCGGTCATCTCCGGCAGCAACGGGGCCAGCAATCGGTCCTTTTCGTAGATCAGGTCGGCTCGGTTGTCGTCGGCCATCTCGTAGTCGTTGGTCATCGTCAGCGCCCGGGTGGGGCAGGCCTCGATGCACAGGCCGCAGCCGATGCACCGCAGGTAGTTGATCTGGTAGACCCGCCCGTAGCGCTCCCCGGGCGAATACCTCAACTCCTCGGTGTTGTCCGCGCCCTCGACGTAGATGGCGTCGGCCGGGCACGCCCACGCGCACAACTCGCACCCGATGCATTTCTCCAGGCCGTCCGGGTAGCGGTTGAGTTGGTGGCGGCCGTGATAGCGCGGCGCGACGGGGCCCGGCTTCTCCGGGTACTCCTCGGTGACGTTCTTCTTGAACATCGACGCGAACGTCACGCCGAACCCGGCGACGGCGTCCAAAAACTTAGCCACGTGCGTTCTCCTTGCTCGCGGCCGCCAAAGACTTCATCGGCAGCGGCGGTGTCGGGAATACCGGAGTGGAGCCCTGTCCGGCCGGAAGTTGTTTGGCCTCGCGGCGCAGCTGCCGCTCCAGCGCGCGAATGCCGGGCGTGCTGAAGGGTTTTCGCAGCAACAGCACCAGCACGGTGGCGAACACGAGGCTGCTGACCACCAGCAGCGGCGTCCAGTGCGCGTACCCCTGGTTCTGCAGCGTGCGGATCACCGCGGCGATCAACACCCAGACCAGCGAGGCCGGGATCAACAGCTTCCAGCCCAGCCCCATGAACTGGTCGTAGCGCAACCGGGGCAGCGAGGCGCGCAACCAGAAGTAGATGAACAGGAAGGTCCACATCTTGGCGGTGAACCACAGCACGGGCCACCACCCGGTGTTGGCGCCGTCCCACATGTTGATCGGCCACGGCGCATGCCAGCCGCCGAAGAACAGGACGGTGGCCAGCGAGGAAACCGTCATCATGTTGACGTACTCGGCCAGCATGAACATTGCGAACTTCAGCGACGAGTACTCGGTGTGGAACCCCGCGACCAGCTCACCCTCCGCCTCGGGCAAATCGAATGGCGCCCTGTTGGTTTCGCCGACCATGGAGATCAGGTAGATCACGAACGACGGCAGCAGCAGGAAGACGAACCAGACCCGGTCCTGCGCGGCGACGATCTGCGACGTCGACATGGTGCCGGCGTAGAGGAAAACCGCCGCGAACGACAGCCCCATCGCCACCTCGTAGGAGATGACCTGGGCGGTGGAGCGCACCCCGCCGAGCAGCGGGTAGGTGGACCCGGATGCCCAGCCGCCCAGCACGATCCCGTACACCCCGATCGCCGACAGCCCCAGGATGAACAGCACCGCGACCGGCAGGTCGGTCAGCTGGAGCGGTGTGCGGTGGCCGAACACGGACACCACCGGGCCGAACGGGATGAACGCGAAGGCGGTGAACGCGGGGATGGTGGAGATGACGGGCGCCGCGAAGTAGACGAACTTGTCGACGCCGCCCGGGGTGATGGTTTCCTTGAGCGCCAACTTGATTCCGTCGGCCAGGCTCTGCAGGGCACCCCACGGTCCCGCCCGGTTGGGCCCGGGGCGCAGCTGCATCCAGCCCAGGATCTTGCGCTCGAGCAGGATCGCGACCAGCACGTTGAGCATGAGGAACACGAAGATGGCCAGCGCCTTGCCCAGCACCAGCCACCAGGTGTCGTGCCCAAACGCGGATAAGGAGCTTGTCATGATGATTTGCGCCGCTCCTCTTCATCGCTCCGCTCTGCATCGTCGCCGGCGGATCCCACTCCGATTTTCACTGTGCTGCCCACGGTTACGCCCAACTGCCGGTGGACGGCGCAACCCGGTGAATTCAGCGGAAGCCAGACCACCCGGTCGGGCATGTCGGTGATCACCAGCGGCAGGCTGATCGACCCGCGTGGCGTGCTGATGGTGACCGCGTCACCGTCGCCGGCGCCGATTTCGGCGGCGGTGTCGGCCGACAACCGCGCCGCGGGTTTGCGTGCGGTCCCGGCGAGATGCGGTTCGCCGTCCTGCAATCGGCCGTTGTCCAGCAGCATGCGCCAACCGGTCAGCACGGCTTCGCCGGCGCCGGGCTGCGCGGGCTGCGGGGCCGCGACGTCGCTCCCGGCGGCCCACTTGCCGTCCCAACTGCCCAGCGCGGACAGTTCCGCGCGCGCCGCGTCCGCGGTCGACAGCCCCAGATAGACGCCCATCTCGTCGGCCAGCGCGTCGAGCACCTGGTGGTCGGATTGGCCGGCTTGCGCGATGGTGCCGCGCAGGGCCGGGGCGAACGGGCGGTAGCGGCCCTCCCAGTTGACGAAGGCGCCGGCCTTCTGCGTCGTCGGGGCGACCGGGAACACCACGTCGGCGCGCTCGGTGACGGCGCTGCGCCGCAGCTCCAGGCTGACGACGAACCCCGCGGCGTCGAGCGCGGCCAGGACGGCTTCGGGGTCGGCGAAGTCGTCGGGTTCGACACCGCCGACCAGCAGGGCGCCCAGCGTCCCGTCGGAGGCCGCCGCCAGGATGCCGTTCACGTCACGCCCTGCGGCCGAGGGCAATTCGGAGACGTGCCACGCCGCCGCGATCTGGGCGCGGGCGGTCTCGTCGTCAAGCGGCCGGCCACCGGGCAGCAGGGCGGGTAGCGCGCCGGCCTCCAGCGCGCCGCGCTCCCCGGCGCGGCGCGGCACCCACGCCAGCCGGGCTCCGGTGGCGTCGGCGAGCCGGGCCGCGGCGGACAACCCGCCGGGCACCGTGGCCAGGCGTTCCCCGACCATGATGACCGCGCCGGCGGTGGACAGCAGTTCGCCGACCTCGCCGGTGGCCAGCCCATCCAGGGCGGCCGCTTCGGTCCCCGGAACGGTTTTGACGAGCCGACCCGACATCTTGACCAGCGCCCTGGTGGCGAACGGCGCCACCGCGTACACCGGCAGCCCGTGCTTGCGGGCGGCCTTGCGCAGCCGCAGGAACACGATCGGCGACTCGTCCTCGGGCTCGAACCCAACGAGCACCACCACCGGCGCCGATTCGAGATCGGAGTAGCTGACGTCACGACGGCCGGCGATCCGCGCCGCCAGGAAGTCGGCCTCCTCGGCCGAGTTCGGCCGGGCACGGAAGTCGATGTCGTTGCTGTCCAAGACGATTCGCGCGAACTTGGAGTAGGCGTAGGCGTCTTCCAGGGTGGCCCGCCCGCCGACCAGCACACCGGTGCGCCCGCGAGCCTCGTCCAGGCCCCGGATCGCCGTCGCCATCGCGTGCGACCACGACGCGGGCACCAGGGAGCCGTCGGCGTCGCGGATCAGGGGAGTGGTGATCACGTCCGGCTGCGTCGCGTAGGTGAACGCCCACCGGCCCTTGTCGCAGTTCCACTCCTCGTTGACCTCGGGGTCGTCACCGGCCAGGCGGCGCAACACCTTGCCGCGGCGATGGTCGGTGCGCTGGGCGCACCCGGAGGCGCAGTGCTCGCACACGCTGGGGCTGGACACCAGGTCGAAGGGGCGGGCCCGGAAGCGGTAGGCGGTCCCGGTCAGCGCGCCCACCGGGCAGATCTGGACCGTGTTACCCGAAAAGTAGGAATCGAAAGGCTCGTTAGCGTAGATGCCGACCTGTTGCAGGGCGCCGCGCTCCTGCATGTCGATGAAGATGTCACCGGCGATCTGCTCGGAGAACCGCGTGCAGCGGGCGCACAGGATGCAGCGCTCGCGGTCGAGCAGCACCTGGGCGGAGATGTTGATCGGTTTGGCGAAGGTGCGCTTGACGTCGGTGAAGCGAGAATCCGCGCGGCCGTTGGACATCGCCTGGTTCTGCAGCGGGCACTCGCCGCCCTTGTCGCACATCGGGCAGTCCAGCGGATGGTTGATGAGCAACAGCTCCATCACGCCGTGCTGGGCCTTGTCGGCGGCCTCCGACGTGAGCTGCGTGCGGACCACCATGTCGTCGGTGGCGACGGTGGTGCACGACGCCATCGGCTTGCGCTGCCCCTCCACCTCGACCAGGCACTGCCGGCACGCGCCGACCGGCTCGAGCAGCGGGTGGTCGCAGAACCGCGGGATCTGGATGCCGATCAACTCGGCGGCGCGAATCACCAATGTGCCCTTGGGCACGCTGATTTCGTTGCCGTCGATGGTCAGCGTGACCATTTCCGGCGGACGTGCCCCTTCCTTCTCGGGGCCGTCCTTGGGGTCACCGGTTTCGGTTTTGGCGGCACTAGTCACGGGCGCCGCTCCTCCTCATCGCGTCGCTCTGCATCGTCGCGTCGCTAGTCAAAGTGTCAAGCCTTTCCGTTCAGCATGGAGTCTCGGGGGTCGAACGGGCACCCGCCGCCCTCGACGTGGGCGACGTACTCGTCGCGAAAGTACTTGATCGAACTCATCACCGGGCTGGCGGCGCCATCGCCCAACGCGCAGAACGACTTTCCGAGAATGGTGTCGGAGATGTCGAGCAGCTTGTCGATGTCCTCGCTGGTGCCCTTACCGGTTTCCAGCCGATCGTAGATCTGGTCCAGCCAGAAGGTGCCCTCGCGGCACGGGGTGCACTTGCCGCACGACTCGTGCTTGTAGAAGTACGTCCAGCGCTGCACGGCGCGCACCACGCAGGTGGTCTCGTCGAAAATCTCCAGCGCCTTGGTGCCCAGCATCGAGCCGGCGGCACCGACGCCCTCGTAATCCAGTGGCACGTCCAGATGTTCGTCGGTGAGCAGCGGCGTCGAGGACCCGCCCGGGGTCCAGAACTTCAGGCGATGCCCGGCGCGGACCCCGCCCGCGTAGTCGAGCAATTCGCGCAGCGTGATGCCGAGCGGGGCCTCGTATTGACCGGGGCGGGTGACATGGCCGGACAGCGAATACAGCGTGAAGCCGGGCGATTTCTCGCTGCCCATCGATCGAAACCATTCGACGCCGTTGAGAATGATCGGCGGCACGCTGGCGATCGTCTCGACGTTGTTGATCACCGTGGGGCAACCGTAAAGCCCGGCCACGGCGGGGAACGGCGGCCGCAGCCGGGGCTGGCCGCGCCGGCCCTCCAGACCCTCCAGCAGCGCGGTTTCCTCGCCGCAGATGTAGGCGCCCGCACCGGCGTGCACCACCAGCTCCAGGTCGTAGCCGGATCCTTCGATGTCGCGGCCCAGATAGCCGGCGGCGTAAGCCTCGGCGACCGCGTTCTGCAGCCGGCGTATCACCGGCACCACCTCGCCGCGCACGTAGATGAAGGCATGGCTGGCCCGGATCGCGTAGGAGGCGATGATGGCGCCCTCCACCAACAGGTGGGGCGTCGCCAGCATCAGCGGAATGTCTTTGCACGTACCGGGTTCGGATTCGTCCGCGTTGACTACCAGGTAGTGCGGCTTGGCGGCCGGGCCGGTGTCGCCCTGCGGGATGAACGACCACTTGGTTCCGGTCGAGAAGCCGGCGCCGCCGCGACCGCGCAGACCCGAGTCCTTCACGGCCCCGATCACCGCGTCGGGGTCCATCTTCAGGGCCTTCTTCAGCGCCTGGTAACCGTCGTGGCGCTGGTAGGTCTCCAGCGTGAACGACTTCGGGTCGTCCCAGTAGGCGCTGATGACCGGGGTCAGCGGGGTGGTCATGACTCGCCTCCGGGAGCCGGCGGGGCTTCCATGCCCTTCTCCTTCGCCACCTGCAGCCCGGCCAAAGTGGCTGCACCGGCGCCGCCCTGGCCCTGGTCGGGGCGCTCGTCGGGCAGGCCGGCCAGGATGCGCGAGGTTTCGCGGAACTTGCACAGCGCACCGCGGGTGGGAGCCTTGGGATTTCCGGACCGCAGCGAGTCGACGAGTTCGCGTGCCGACTCGCACGTCTGGTTGTCGTAGAACTCCCAGTTGACCATCACCACCGGGGCAAAGTCGCACGCCGCGTTGCATTCGATGTGCTGCAACGTGACCGAGCCGTCGTCGGTGGTCTCATCATTGCCGATGCCGAGATGTTCTTTGAGCGCGTCGAATACCGCGTCGCCGCCCATAACCGCGCACAGCGTGTTGGTGCAGACGCCGACCAGGTAATCACCGGTGGGGCCGCGCCGGTACATGGTGTAGAAACTCGCCACCGCCGACACCTCGGCCCCGGTCAGTCCCAACTGCTCCCCGCAGAACTCCAGGCCCGCCGGGGTGAGGTAGGAATCCTCGGCCTGCACCAGGTGCAGCAGCGGCAGCAGCGCCGAGCGCTTGTTGGGGTAGCGGCCGATGATCTCCTTGGCGTCGACCTCGAGGCGCGCCCGCACCTCGGGCGAATACGACTGCGGCGCACCCTCGGTGACGAAAGCGTTGGGCTCCTCGGGCGGGGGTCCGAGCCGGATGAAGACCGGCTGTCCCTGCGGGCCGGTCACCGGTCCACCCCGCCCATGACCGGGTCGATGCTGGCGACCGCGGTGATCAGGTCGGCCACCATGCCGCCCTCGCACATCGCCGCGACCGACTGCAGGTTGGTGAACGAGGGGTCCCGGTAGTGCACCCGGTAGGGCCGGGTGCCGCCGTCGCTCACCATGTGCACGCCCAGCTCGCCGCGCGGCGATTCCACTGCGGTGTACACCTGGCCCGCCGGCACCCTGATGCCCTCGGTGACCAATTTGAAGTGGTGAATCAACGCCTCCATCGAGCCGCCCATGATCTTGGCGATGTGCTCGGGTGAGTTACCCATGCCGTCGGGGCCCACCTTCAGGTCGGCCGGCCAGGCGATCTTGCGGTCCTCGATCATCGTCGGACCCGGCTTCAACTTGTCCAGACACTGCTCGACGATCTTGATCGACTCCCACATCTCGTTGACGCGAATCATGTAGCGGCCGTAAGCATCACACGTGTCGGCGGTCATCACGTCGAATTCGTAGTTTTCATATCCGCAGTAGGGCTCGCTCTTGCGCAGGTCGTGCGGCAAGCCGGTGGCGCGCAGGATCGGCCCGGTGATGCCCAGCGCCATGCAACCGGTCAGATCCAGGTAGCCGACGTCGCAGGTGCGGGCTTTCCAGATGGCGTTTTCGTTGAGCAGGCCGCCCATTTCGCGCAGCACCTGGCGCAGCGGCTTGAGGGCTTCGGCGATGTCGGACTCCGCGCCCGGCGGCAGGTCCTGCGCGACGCCGCCCGGCCGGATGTAGGCGCTGTTCATTCGCAGCCCGGAGATCTTCTCGAACAGGGTCAGGACGATCTCGCGGCCTCGGAAACCGACGAACATCGGGGTCATGGCGCCCAGCTCCATGCCGCCGGTGGCCAGCGCCACCAGATGCGAGGAGATCCGGTTGAGCTCCATCATCATCACCCGGATGACGTTGACCCGCTCCGGGATCTGATCGGTGATGCCGAGCAGCTTCTCCACGCCCAGGCAGTAGGCGGTCTCGTTGAAAAACGGTGAGAGGTAATCCATTCGGGTCACGAATGTGACGCCCTGCGTCCAGTACCGGTATTCCAGGTTCTTTTCGATCCCGGTGTGCAGGTAGCCGATTCCGCATCGGACGTCGGTGATCGTCTCGCCCTCGATCTCGAGGATCAGCCGCAACACCCCGTGGGTGGACGGGTGTTGGGGCCCCATGTTGACGACGATCCGTTCGCCGGGGTCCGCGTTGCGGGCGGCCTCGACGATCTGGTCCCAGTCCTGGCCGCCGGCGACCAAGACGGTCTCCGGGCTTTCCGCGCCGCCGCTGGTCGAATCGGTGATTGTGCTCATCAGTTGTACGCTCTCCGCTCGTCGGGCGGGGGTATCTGCGCTCCCTTGTATTCCACCGGGATGCCGCCGAGGGGGTAGTCCTTGCGTTGCGGGTGGCCATGCCAGTCGTCGGGCATCTCGATCCGGGTCAGCGACGGATGCCCGTCGAAGATGATGCCGAAGAAGTCGTAGGTTTCACGCTCGTGCCAGTCGGTGGTCGGGTAGATGCCGAACAGCGAGGGGATGTGCGGATCACCGTCCGGCACAGCCACTTCCAGGCGGACGCGGCGATTGTGCGTGATCGACTGCAGCGGATACACGGCGTGCAGTTCGCGGCCCGTCTCGTGGGGGTAGTGCACCCCGCTCACGCCCAGGCACATCTCGAAACGCAGTCCGGGCTCGTCGCGAAGGCGCTGGGCCACCCGGGGCAGGGCGTCCCGGCGCACGTGCAGGGTCAGCTCGTCGCGGTACACCACGACCTTCTCCAGCGCGTCGGACAATTCGACGTCGGCGCTTTTCAGGGCCTCGGCCAGCTTGTCGACCACGTCGTCGAAGTAGCCCCCGTATGGGCGGGGCGAGCTGCCGGGTAGCACGACCTCCCGGACCAGCCGTCCGTACCCGGTGGTGTCACCGCTACCGGAGATGCCGAACATGCCGCGGCGTACGCCGATCACTTCGCCGTCGGCCCGGGGCGGGCCCCCGCCTTCGGTTGCCGCTTCCTTGGGGTCGTGGTCCGGCGAGCTCATCGCAGCAGCCCGCGCATCTCGATCGTGGGCCGGGCGGCCAGCGCCGCCTGCTCGGCTTCCGCGATGGCTTCTTCGCGGTTGACGCCCAGCGGCATCTGTTGAATCTTCTCGTGCAGCTTGAGGATTGCGTGCAGCAGCATCTCGGGCCGCGGCGGGCAACCGGGCAGGTAGATGTCCACCGGGACCACGTGATCCACGCCCTGCACGATCGCGTAGTTGTTGAACATCCCGCCCGACGACGCGCACACGCCCATGGCCAGCACCCACTTCGGCTCGCCCATCTGGTCGTAGATCTGGCGCAGCACCGGCGCCATCTTCTGGCTCACCCGGCCGGCCACGATCATCAGGTCGGCTTGCCGCGGCGTCGCCGAGAACCGCTCCATGCCGAACCGCGCGATGTCGAATCTCGGTCCGGCGGTTGCCATCATCTCGATGGCGCAGCACGCCAACCCGAATGTCGCCGGCCACAACGAGTTCTTGCGGACGTAACCGGCCACCTTCTCGACCGTCGACAGCAGAATCCCACCGGGCAGCTGTTCCTCGAGACCCACGTCTACCTCAATCCCACGTCAGGCCGCCGCGGCGCCACACATAGGCGTACGCCACAAAAACCGTGAGCATGAACACCACCATCTCGACCAACGCGAACGTTCCCAGCGCGTCGTAACTGACCGCCCAGGGATACAAGAACACGATTTCGATGTCGAAGACGATAAACAGCATTGCGGTCAGGTAATACTTCACGGGGAACCGCTGTCCGCTCGCCGCGTGCGGGCCGCTGACCGGGCTTTCGGTCGGCTCGATCCCACACTCGTAGGCCGCCATCTTCGACTTGTTGTATCGCGACGGTCCGGCGATGCTCGCGATCGCGACCGATCCCACGGCGAAGGCCGCCGCTATCGCTCCGAGAACCAGGATGGGTATGTAGACGTTCAACTCGCTCCAAGATCTCCTCGTACGGGTCGCCGTGCGGCGGCCGGGCGGGGGGCCGGGCTGCTGTGACGTACGCGGGCTGCGGGGCGCCACAGTGACCTCCACAACATAGCGTCGTGAAGACAGGTGTGCTTTGTCGGGGTGGGGGTATCCGTCAGAGTTTTGTGTCGTAGCAACCCGGCAGTTGGCCGCCGTGCACCGGCACCTTCGTTCGCGAGGGGCGACCGGGTGCTGTTACCGCAGGTGAAGGCGCTAGCGGGTGGGGGTGCGGAGCAGTCCCAGCACCGTGCGGCCGAGCACGATGGGGTCGATCGGGTGCGGCACGGCGGCTTCGGCCCGCGACCAGTTCGCCAGCCAGGCGTCGTCCGCGCGCCCGGTCAGCACCACGAGGGGCGGGCACGTCGCGAGTTCGTCCTTGAGTTGTTTGGCGATTCCCATGCCGCCGGTGGGCGTGGCCTCGCCGTCCAGAATGGCCAAGTCGATGCCGCCCTCGTCCATCTGGCGCACCACCATCGGGGCCGTCGCTACCTCGAGGTAGGTCAGCTCCGGCAAATCCGGATGCAGGTGCTTGCCCAGGGCCCGGATCACCTGTTCGCGGGTGTTGGCGTTGTCGCTGTAGACCAGGATCCGCAGGGCAACGCTGGATTCGGGGCTGGAATCGGGCACGGTCCAGATGGTACTGGTGCCGCACCGGCTTTACTGGGCAGCCCGCACGAAGACCAGTTCCGCGGCCGCCTTGGCCGTCGAACCCATCATGGAAAGCCGGTTCCAGCCCAGGTCGAACCTGTTGCGGTCGACGTCGGTCTCCCCGGCGACCCGGATCGATCCGTCGTCGAGCTCGGTGATGGTGGCGGAGACCGGCAGCGGCTCGGTGATGCCTTTGATGGTGAACGCGGCCCGCACATCCGCCGCCTTGCCTTTGGTCGGCCGCACCGCGGTGACGACGACGTTGATCTCGCCGTAGCGCTCGACGTCGAAGAAGTCGGCGGAGCGCAGGTGCTTGTCGCGCCGCCCGATGCCGGTGTCGATCGAGGCCGCGCGGATGTCGATGCGCCCGAAAACGGCTCCCGCGCCCGTCAGTTGGCCGTCGCCGCTGAACTCGGTGAACCGGCCCTTGACGTTGACCAGGCCCCACATGTTTCTGATCTTGAAGGTGATGGCCGAGCGGTCCGGGACGAGGTTCCAGACGCCGGCCACGTCGGGATCGTTCAGCAGTGTTTCCAGAGTTGTCATCTCCCACCCCATCTCTCGAGGGGAATCTAACCGCTATTGCATCAGCGGCGCGATCTCTGCGGGGTCGAAATACTCGTCGATCCGGGCGAGCCGACCGTCATCGCCGACCCTGATCACGATGCAGACCCGCATC
Organism: Mycobacterium sp. UM_11; assembly: GCF_001414075.1. Lineage (NCBI taxonomy): Bacteria > Bacillati > Actinomycetota > Actinomycetes > Mycobacteriales > Mycobacteriaceae > Mycobacterium > Mycobacterium sp. UM_11. Next base: position 15,089 of record NZ_LATC01000041.1, read on the forward strand.
GAGATCGATTGGCCGGCATGGCCGGTGGCGTGCAGGACGTGCTGCTGGACGAAGCCGCCCTCGAAGAAGCGCCGGTCCAGGATTTCATAGCGGCGTTCGGTGGTCGCGTTGATGAACCAGTCGATGACCCGCAACGCGCGGGCCTTATCGTCGTCGCGGCGCGCGCCCACCCGCCAGACCGCGATGTCGTCGCTCCACATCGCCTCGACCGCCGCGAAGTCACCCTTCTCGATGGCCGCGAACAACCGGTCGGCCGCGTCGGCGACGGTTTCCGCACTCGTCATGGCAAACGCTCCTATTCGCTGTTGTCGTAACCCGGGTGTGCGGCGGCCAGCCGGCGCCGCACCAGCGTGCGCAGGCAGGCCGTCACCTCCAAGGCCCGCCCGTCCAGCTCGCCGGCCCGGATCGCGGCGGCCAGCTCTTCCTCGTCGGCGAACCCCAGGTCGGCCAGGGCGGCGCGGGATTCGGCCTCGCTCTCGTCGAGCAGTTCGCGCTCGACGATGCGCAACGCGTTGGCCGCCACCCTGGCGTGGAAGTTGACCTGCCCGCTGGTCGCCGACCGCACGTCGGTCTCCAGGAATTCGGCCACCGCGGCCACCAGCTCGGCGGCGATCGGCCGGCCGTACGCGCCGATCATCAGGCGGCTCCTTCGAGCAGGTCGAGCAGGTCCCACTCGGTCTCGCACACGCGGCGACCGATGGTGGCCAGCTCCACCGAGCGGTGCAGACCGGTCAGATGCCGCTCGGCCTGATAGCGGCAGATGACCCCCCAGCGCAGCGTGGCCAGCACCAGCCACCAATGGAAAGCCACTCGATCCACGCTGGAACCGCTGGCCTGCTCGTAGGCGCGCAGGAAGCTCTCGATGCTGCCCAGACCGCCGGCGCCGAGACCGGCGGGAGCGCCGAAGCGCCAGGCCCGGATGCAGAACCAGGCCAGGTCGTCGTGCGGGTCGCCGCGGTGCACCAGCTCCCAGTCGAGGACGGCGGCGAGGCGGGACCCCTCGACGATCAGGTTGCCCATCCGGTAGTCGCCGTGCACCAGGACGTCCGCCGACGGTTCGGGCCGACGGGCCTCCAGCCAGCGAAACGCCCATTCGAAGGTGGCCGTGGTGTCGCCCATCGCGTCGAGCCGCTCCCGATACCGCGCGAGCGGATCCTCGTGGGCCAGCCCGGGGATGTCCGGGTCCGCGCGGTGGATGGCCGCCAGCGCCTGCGCGCATTGCCGCAGCAGCCCCGCGCGCGCCGCCTGCCCGCCCGCGGCGTCGAGTTGCCGCTGGATGCGCCGGACGATGGTCTCGCCCGCGATCGCCTCGCAGATCAGAAAGGGATTGCCCAGTGCCGCAGGCGAATCGTCGGCGATCAGGACGTGGGGGACCGGTGCGCCGGCGGCTGCGGCGGCGGCCTGGGCGCGCGCCTCGAGCTCCATGCCTGCGTGCACGTCGTCGGGTGCGCCGGTGCGCAGGATCAACGCTTGGCTCCGGTCGCCGGTGGCGGCGTCGAACGCCCAGGTGGCGCGGCTGGCGCCGCCGGTCATGGCGCGCAGGTTGTGCACCGCGACGTCGGCGCCGAGGACCGGCGCCAGCAGCGCGGCGAGTTGTGCGGCCAGGTCGTCGGTCGGCGTCACTTGCCAAACTTAAACAGCCGCTGCGCCACCCGGCGAATCTGGATCTCCTCGGCGCCTTCGGTGATCCGGTAGCGGCGATGGTGGCGATAGATGTGCTCGAACGGCTCGTGCCGGCTGTAGCCCAGGCCACCGAAGATCTGCATGGCCCGATCGGCGGCGTCGCACACGAGCCGGTTCGCCCGGTAGTTGGCCATCGACACCTTGTCCGAGACCTCCATGTGGTGATCGCGGTCCAGGTGCCAGGCGGCGTAGGCCACCAGCAGCCGCACCATCTGGGCTTCGGTCTGCAGTTCCGCGAGCGGCCATTGCACGGCCTGGTTGACCGCCAGCGGCTTGCCGAACACGGTTCGCCTGCCGGCGTATTCGGCGGCGCGGTCGATGCAGTACTGCGCGGCGCCCAGGCTGCTCGCGGCCTGCCGAATCCTGTTCTCGTGCAGGAAGGTCTGCGCCACCTCCAGGCCGCGGTCCACCTCACCGAGGACCGCGTCGGCGGGTACCCGGACGTCGGTCAACCGGACTTCGCCATGGTCGGTCGGCATGTTGAAGGTCCACCAGTAGTAGGGGACTTCGAACCCGGGCGCGTCCGTCGGCACCAGAAACGCCGTGATGCCCCGCGCCTGGCCGGGCTCACCGGAGGTGCGCGCGAAGACCAGGTCGTGGGTCGCGCGGTGCACGCCGGTGTTGAACCGCTTGGATCCGTTGATCACCCAGTCGTCGCCGTCGGGCTCGGCGTGGGTTTCCAGCCACGTCGCGTCCGAACCGTGCTGCGGCTCCGTCAGCCCGAACGCCATGGAACGTTCCCCGGTGATCAGCGCCTCGGACCACAGCCGTCGCTGCTCGGAGGTGCCGAACCGCTCCATCATGATCACCTGCGGGAAGTTCCCGACGATCGAGGACTCGTTCTGCAGGTCGTTGTGCAGCCCAAGTCCCTTGTGCGCCAGGTGTTCCCGAATGACCGCCATGTCCACATTGGTGCCGTCCCGCCCGCCCAGCGAGGCCGGCAGACCGTACCGCAGCCATCCCGCCTTGTCGGCCCGCCTGCGCATCTCGGCGAGCAGCTCCTCCCATTCCCGCGTCGGGATGCCGTCGTTCTCCCAGTCGGTGCGGGCATGTTCCCGGCGCTTGTCGAAATACTGGATGTGTTCGCGCTCGAGCGGTTTGATCTCGGCCTCGATGAAGTCGTCCATCTCGGCGAGCAGGCCCGGAAGGTGTTCGGGGAGCGTGAAATCCACAGTTGTCTCCTATGTCTCCTTGCCGCTGCCGTACAGGGTTTTCTTCCAGATCGTCGACAGGGTGGCGATGGCGTCCTCGTCGCTGATCTTGATGCCCAGGTTGGAGGGGCCGACGAACACGGTGGTGAAGTTCTCGAAGAGCAGGGCGATCGCCGCCGCGGTGTGTTTCGGGTCCAGCTCGGTTCCGTATCCCTGCTCCTGGGCGCGGCGCACCGAGGCGGCGACGATGTCCATGCCGAAGCGCCGAAATTCGTTCTGCACGGCGGCGAAGCGCGGCTGGGTGGCGGCGAGCTGCGCCACGGCGATCATGATGCCGATGTTCTGTTTGAACATGTTCCAGTAGCCGGTGACCACCGAGGTGAAGAAGGCCTCGTCTTCCGGCGAGTCCGGCAGGTGCACGCTGAGCCCGGACGGCGTCACGACGTCGTGCAGAAAGGATTCCGCCAGCGCGGCGAGCAGGTCTTCCTTGTCGCCGAAATACCGGTAGAACACGGCGGGCGACTTGCCGGCGGCGGACGTGATGTCGGCCAGCGTGGTGCCGTGAAAGCCCCTCTCGGCGAACAGCTTTCGGGCGGCCTGCTCAATGGCCTGCCTGGTTTGGCGGCCCTTGGCGGTCAGCGTGTCCGGGGTGGGCATCAGGCCCGGATCCGGTCACCGGCGCGCAGCAGGGCGCCCGGCAGGTCATGGCCGACAACGGATCTGGCGACCTCGGCGGCGGCGATGGCGGCCTGCAGGTCGACGTCGACGCCGAAGCCGCTGTCGCGCAGCAGGTACACCAGGTCCTCGGTGGCGATGTTGCCGGTCGCGCCCGGCGCGAACGGGCAGCCGCCCAGGCCGCCGACCGAGGCGTCCAGCCTTCGCACCCCGGCGCTGACCGCGGCGTATGCGCTGGCCAGCCCGGAGCCGCGGGTGTTGTGGAAATGGCCGCCCAGCGGCAGGTCGCCGATCACCGGACGCAGTTGGGCGATCAGCGAATTCACCCGCCCGGGGGTGGCGGTGCCGATGGTGTCGGCGATCGACAGGCGGTCGACACCGCGGTCGCGGGCGGCCGCGGCGATGTCGAGCACCCGCTGCGGGGGAGTGGGGCCTTCGAACGGTGAGTCCCACGCGGTGGCGATGATCACCTCGACGCTCACGCCGGCGTCGTGCGCGATGGCGAGGATCTCGCCGATCGCCTCGGTGGCCTCCGCGCTGGTGCGCCCGACGTTGGCCTGGCTGAAGGTGTCGTCGGCGGCCACCACGTACTCGATCGAGCGCAGCCCCGCCGCCACCGCGCGCTTGGCCCCGTTCGGGCTGGCCACCAGCGCGGAGAATTCAATGTCGGGGTAGTCGCGCAGGTGCGCGGCGAGCTCGGCGGCGTCGGCCATCGACGGCACCTTCGACGGCGAGACGAACGCGGTGGCCTCGACCTCGCGCACCCCGGTCGCGGCGACCGCCGCCAGGAGTTCGAGCTTGGCCGCCAACGGGATTGGCGCTTCGATCTGCAGGCCGTCGCGCAGCGACACCTCGCGGATCACCACCGCTGTGTTCACAGCACCTCCTCGGCCCGCAACGCGTCCAGCTCTTCGGTGGTCCTGCCCAGCAGTCCGATGAAGACGTCGTCGTTGTGCTGGCCCGGCCGCGCGGGCCCGGCGCTGCGGACCCGGCCCGGGGACTCGGAAAGCACCGGCACCACGCCGGGCCCCAGGACGTTTCGCCCGACCCGTTCATCGAAGTGCTCGACCAGCATGCCGCGGGCCCGCAGCTGCGGGTCGTTGACGACCTCGGCGACGGTGTTGATGGGTCCGGCGATCACGCCTGCGGCGCTGAGGGTTTCGATGATCTCACCCGGCTGGCGCTCCGCCGCCCACGCGCCGATGATCTCGTCGAGCTCGTCCTGGTTGCGGCCGCGGGCGCCGTGCGTGGCGAACCGGTCGTCGGTGACCAGCTCGGGGCGGCCCATCGCCTTGCACAGGCGGGCGAAGACGGTGTCCTGGTTGGCGGCGATCACCACCCAGGAGCCGTCGGCGCTGCGGTAGATGTTCGACGGCGCGATGCCCTCCAGCCGGGTGCCCGACGGTCCGCGCACCACGCCGCCCGCGTCGTAGTCGGGGATGGTGGATTCCTGCACCGCCAAACAGGATTCGGTCAGCGCGACGTCCACCACCTGGCCGCGCCCGGTGGTGCCGCGGCGGTACAGCGCCGCCAGCGCCCCGTGGGCGCCGAACATGCCGGCCAGGGTGTCGCCGAGGGATAGCGCCAGCCGGGGCGGCGGGCCGCCGGGGAAGCCGTTGAGGTGCCGCAGCCCGCTTGCCGCCTCGGCCACCGAGGCGTAGCCGGCCTTGTGCGCGTCGGGCCCGGTCTGCCCGTAACCCGAGACCCGGACCAGGATGATGCCCGGGTTGCGGGCGCTGAGCACGTCGTAGCCCAGATCCCATTTCTCCAGCGTTCCCGGCCGGAAGTTCTCCACGACGATGTCGGACTTCGCGACCAGCTCCAGGAACAACTCGCGGCCGCGGGGCTTGCGCAGGTCGAGTGTGATCGCGCGCTTGTTGCGCGCGTGCACCGTCCAAAAGACGTGCTGCCCGTCGATTTCGGCCTGGCCCCAGGTGCGCAGCGGGTCCGGGGCGCCGGGAGGCTCGACCTTGATGACGTCGGCGCCCATGTCGCCCAGCAGCCGCCCGGCGAACGGGCCCGCGATCAGCGTGCCGAGTTCGAGCACCCGGACGCCCTCCAGCGGACCGGCTGTCACTCTTTGCTCGCGAAGTCGTGGCGGACCAGCCAGTCGGTGACGATGTCGACGGCCGCGCGCAGCTTGTCGCGCTGGTCGGGACCCGCGTAATAGTGGGTGGCGCCGGGGATTTCGTGCATTTCCTTGTCGTGGTACCCGATGGCCTCGAACAGCCGCCGGGTGTGGCTGGGTGTGCAGGCGTCGTCGGCCAGGTTACCGATCACCAGCGCCGGGACCGCGATGTCGGCCCCGCACGCCACCCCGTCGCCGCGGGCGTCGTCGTAGCTCCACTGCGAAAGCCAGCCCCGCAGCGTCGAGAAGCGGGCCAGCCCGACCGGGCTCATGTTCACCACCTGAGGATCCCCCAGGTAGCAGGTTCCCGGGGTGCGTTCGTTGGGATCCACGGTCGGGTCCAGCCAGCGCGGGTCCGCCATGGTGCCGTGCACCACGAAGCCGAACTCGTCTTCGGGCCGGCCGGCCGCCTTCAACTCGGCGAGCTTGTCCCGGACCCAGGCGGTGATGCGCCGGTTGCGCGCGATCTGCGCCTCGCGATACCGGGCCAGGAACTTCTGGCTGTACGGCGGCTGGTTGGGGTTGTCCGGGTTGTAGAGGTCCAGCTCGGGATCGCGCTTGGTGGGGTCGGATTCGTCGAGGATCGACGCGTCGAGCCATTCGGTCAGCGTGCCGTGGCGGCTGATGTGCGCGGCCAGCAGCATGATGCCGTCCGCGGCGGGCAGGTCCAGGGCGGTCAGGTCGGGACCGTCGCCGGACGGGCTGGACGTGATGGTCGGGTGCTGAGCCTGCTGTTGGTAGAACACCGACAGCGAACCGCCGCCGCTCCACCCGGCCAGCACCACCTTCGAATAGCCCAGCCGCTTCTTGGCGTCCTTGATGCACTCGCCCAGGTCCTCCACCACCTTCTCCATCAGCAGCGCCGCGTCGGTGCCGCGGAATCGGCTGTTGCAGTAGATGACGTGGTGGCCCGCCCGGGCCAGCGCGTTGATCATCGGCAGGTAGGCGCCGCCCCCGATCGGGTGCATGAACACCAGCACCGTGTCCGACGGCCTGTCCGTCGGCTTGAGCAGATAGCTCTCCAGCACGGTGATCTCGGCCAGGCCGCCATAGACGTCGCGGACGCCGGAATTGTTCTGGAACGCAACGAGATAGGGGATTCGTTCGTATTCGTGACGGGTCGTCATGCTCAGTGTTGTCCTAGGTCGTTCGCCAGCACCTCGGCCGACGGGGTCAGTCGCCGACGGGTGTCGACGGCGATCACTTGCCAATCGACGCGGGAGTACTCGTCGAACTTGCGGCGCGCCCGTTCCCGCGCCTTCTCCGGTGCGCCGTGGTGAACGCCTTGCGGCGCATGGGAGATCAGGCCGGGCGGCATCGGGATGCCGTAGAGCGAGCCGCCGTGGAAGAAGGCGATCTCGTCATAGTCGACGTTGCGGTGATACCACGGGGTGCGCTCGGTGCCCGGGACACCCTCCGCCGGCTTCGGCAGGAAGTTCATCACGTAGACGCCGGTGGCCTGCATGAACAGGTGCACCGTCGGTGGCAGGTGGACGCTGTCGGAGGTGACCACGTTGTAGTCGGCGATGTTGAAGGTGAACGCGAAGTTGTCACCGCGCCAACCCTCGACGTCGAGCGGATTGTGTTGGTAGAAAAGCGTTGTCGGGCCGCCCTCGTGGAGGAGCCGGACCTCGTACTCGTCGCGGCCGTCGTCCTCGACGGGGGCCGGTTCGGGGATGGTGGCCTGCGACGGGTCGAACGGGAAGTGCCGGCCCAGCGGCCCGGGCGGCGGCACCCGGAACTCGTCGGTCGCCTCGATCATGAGCAGCGTCGTCTCGGCGTCCGGCGCCTGGCGCCAGGTGCAGGCCTTGGGCAGGTAGACCCAGTCACCCTGGGAGTAGCGCAGTGGCCCGAACTCGGTTTCGAGCAGGCCCGCGCCCTGGTGCACGAAGCACAGCAGGTCGCCGTCGACATGGCGGGCGAAAAACGGCATCGGCTGGGCGCGACGGCTCAACAGGATTCGGCAGTCGGCGTTGCTGAACATCAGCAGCGGACCGCCGTTGGCGTCGGTGGCGTCGCTCGGCTTGAGCTCGCCGGCCAGCACGTCGACGGGCCGCAGCGGGCCGACGGACCGGTAGGCGGTGGGGTCGTGGCGGCGGTAGAGGTTCGCCGTGCGGCCGGTGAATCCGCCGCGGCCCAGCTCGTCGTCCTTGAGCCCGTCGAGGTCGGCGTGCAGGCGTTGGGGCGTCGTGCCTTTTCGCAAGTGAACGAACGATTCCATGGATGACCCCCGGCTCGGGCGACCTTACAAAACTGAAAGTGACATTAGTTTTTGTTTTGCGCCCGCACAAGGGTCCATGCGTCTTCGTCGACCTTTTGGGTCGCCGATCAAGCCTGACGAGTCAGTCGCGCACGCGCACCACGACCTTGCCCCTGGCGGTGCGGTTCTCCAGCGACGCGACCGCCGCGGCGGCCTCCTCGAGCGGGTACACCTCCGGATTGGGGGCGGCCAGTTGCCCGGAGCTCAGCAGCTTCTCGAGCCCGGCCCACTGCTCGGCCAGCGCGTTCGGATGCGTGGCCGTCCACGCCCCCCAGCCGACGCCGACCACGTCAATGTTGTTGAGCAGCAACCGGTTCACCTTCACGGTCGGGATCTCCCCGCCGGTGAAGCCGACGACCAGCAGCCGCCCGCCCGGCGCAAGCGAGCGCAGCGAATCGGTGAACCGGTCACCGCCGACCGGGTCGAGTATCAGGTCGACACCGCGACCGCCGGTGAGTTCCTTGACCGCGTCCTTGAACCCGTCGGCCAGCACGACGTCGGTGGCGCCGGCGGCGGTCGCGACGTCGGCCTTCCCCTCGGTGCTGACGACCGCGATGGTGCGCGAGGCCCCGAGCAGCGAGGCCAGCCGCAGCGTCGACGTGCCGATGCCCCCGGCGGCGCCGTGCACCAGGATGGTCTCGCCCTGGGCGAGCCGGCCGCGCACTGTCAGGGCGAAATACACGGTCAGGTCGTTGAACAGGAGTCCGGCGCCGGCCTCGAAGCTCACGTTGTCGGGTAGCTTGAACACCCGGTCGGGCGCCAGGATCGCGACTTCGGCCATGCCGCCGGACAGCATCGTCAGCCCGACGACCCGGTCGCCGGTCCGCACGTGCGCGTCGGCCGGCGCCGAGCGGACCACACCGGCGATCTCCGCGCCCAGCACGAACGGCGGCTCGGGGCGGTACTGATACAGGCCCCGGGTCAGCAACGCGTCGGGGAAGGCGGCACCGGCGGCGTGCACCTCGACGACGACGCCGTCACCCGACGGTTCGTCGACCTCCGCCACCTCGATCGCGTCCGGACCGTCCAACCGAGTCACCCGTGCAGCGCGCATGGTCGCTGAGCCTACTGCCGACTCAGAATCCGCCCGCGACCCGCACCACCGCCCGACCGGTGAACTTGCCGGCGCGCACCTGATCGAGCACGTCGACCACGTCCTTGACGTCGACGTCGCTGGTGAGCGAGTCGAGATGGCGCGGCCGCAACGAATCGCCCAGCAGCGCCCACAGTTTGCGGCGCCGCCCGATCGGCATCTGCACCGAATCCATCCCCAGCAGCGCGACGCCGCGCAGGATGAACGGCATCACGGTGGTGCGTAACGCCGGACCGCCGGTCAGCCCGCTGGCGGCGACCGCCCCGCCGTAGTCGACGGCGCTGAGCACGTCGGCCAGCGTCGCACCGCCCACGCAATCCACCGCGGCCGCCCAACGCGCCTTGGCCAACGGCCGCGGCTTGGCGTCGGGATCCTCCGGCAACCGGCCGATAACCTCCGCCGCGCCAAGCTCTTTCTGCAGCCCGGCCGCCGCCTCCTTGCCGGTCGAGGCGACTACAGAAAAGCCCTTGGCGGCCAGCAGGTCCACGCTGATCGAGCCGACGCCCCCGGAGGCGCCGGTGACCACGACGGACCCGGCGCCGGGCTCGACGCCCCAGTCGATCAGCGCCTGCACGCTCATCGCGGCGGTGAAGCCGGCGGTCCCGATCGCGGCGCCCTCGCGCGGGGTCAACGGGCCGAGCGCGACGACCTGGTCGGCGGGCAGCCGCGCGAATTCGGCGTAGCCGCCGTGGTGGCCGGTGCCGATCTGGTAGCCGTGCGCAAGCACCGTGTCACCGACGGCGAAGTCGGGTGAACTCGACTCGACGACCTCGCCGGCCAGGTCGATGCCCGGCACGACGGGGTAGCTGCGCACCACGCCGCCGCCCGGGGTCACGGCCAGCGCGTCCTTGTAGTTGACGCTCGAATAGAGCACCCGGATCGTGACCTCACCGGGTGGCAGGTCGGAGTGGCTCAAAGTCTCGACCGACGCGGTAATCCGGTCGCCATCTTCGCGAGCGACGAGCGCTTGAAACGTGTCCATGCCTCGACGCTAACCTCGCCGTATGGATTCCTTTCCACTCGGTCGCTTTTCGGTCTCCCGGGTGGGCTTCGGCGCGATGCAGCTGCCGGGCCCCAATGTCTTCGGCCCGCCCCGGGACCGCGATGAGGCGTTGGCCGTCCTGCGGCGGGCCGTCGAGCTCGGCGTCGACCACATCGACACCGCCCAGTTCTACGGACCCGACGTCGCCAACGAGCTTATCCGCGAGGCGCTCCACCCCTACCCGGAGAACCTGGCGCTGGTGAGCAAGGTCGGCGGCCGGCGCGACGACAAGGGCGCCTGGCTGCCGGTCGACGAGCCCGCCGACTTACGCCGCGACATCGAGACCAACCTGCGCACCCTCGGCGTCGACCAGCTGGCCGCGGTCAACCTGCGCGTGTTCGAAAGCGGCGAGCCCGATCGGCTGTTCGACGACCGGCTCTCGGTCATGATCGAAGCCCGCGACGCGGGGCTGATCGGCGGGATCGGGCTGAGCAACGTCAACCGCGATCACCTGCTGCGCGCCTTGGAGCGCACCGAAATCGCCTGTGTGCAAAACGCATTCAACCTTCTCGATCGGGAATCGGCGCCCCTGCTCGACGAGTGCACCGCCCGCGGGATCGCGTTCGTGCCGTTTTTCCCGCTGGGGGCCGCGTTCGTCCAGCCGAACCCGGTGCTGACGCACCCGCTGGTGGCCGACACGGCCGAGCGGCTCGGCCGTACGCCGGCGCAGGTCGCGCTGGCGTGGACGTTGAGCGTGGCGCCCAACGTGTTGCTGATCCCCGGCACCTCGTCGGTGCGGCACCTGGAGGAGAACATGGACGTCGCCTCGATCGAACTCGACGACGAGGTCCGTCAGCAACTGGACGCCCTCGCCGGGTAGTCACACCGAACGTGCACTCAGGGCGGGAAATTGGCCGACTGGCCGCCGTGGTTGCACGTTCGGCGAACCGAGCTACTTGAGCTCGGCCGACGACAGGCCCAGCAAGCGGCGGGCGACCACCAATTGCTGGATCTGCTGGGTGCCCTCGAAGATGTCCAGGATCTTGGAGTCGCGCGCCCACTTCTCCAGCATCGACTGCTCGGAATAGCCTGCGGTACCGGCCAATTCGACGGTCTTGAGGGTGACGTCGCTGGCCATCCGGCCGGCCTTGGCCTTGCTCATCGACGCCTCTTTGGAGTTGGGGATCTTGTTGTCGGCCTGCCACGCCGCCCGCAGGGCGAGCAGGTAGGCGGCCTCCCAGTCGGCTTCCATCCGCAAAAACTCGGCCGCCGCGGCGCTCTGCGCGTGCGACGGTTTGTCGTAGGAGATGTCCACGCCCGCCTCGGTGAGGATCTTGCGGATTTCCTCGAGGGCGGCTCGGGCGACGCCGATGGCCATGGCCGCCACGATCGGCCGGGTGTTGTCGAAGGTCTCCATCACACCCGAAAAGCCCTTGCCGACTTCGATTTCGGGGTTGCCGAGCAGGTTCTCCTTGGGGATGCGCACGTTGTCGAAGCGGATCGCCGCGGTGTCGGAGCCCTTGATGCCGAGCTTGCGTTCGAGCCGCTCGACCGTCACGCCGGGGTGCTCGCGCGGCACGATGAACGACTTGATGGCCGCGCGCCCCTGCGACTTGTCCAGCGTGGCCCACACCACGATGTGGGTGGCGCGCGAACCGGCGGTGACATAGATCTTCTCGCCGTTGATCACGTACTCGTCGCCGTCCAGCTTGGCGGTGGTCGACACCGCCGCCGAGTCGGAGCCGAACCCCGGCTCGGTGATGGCCATCGCCGCCCACACCTTGCCCAGGCGTTCCAGCTGTTCCTGTGTCGCGACGGCGGAGATGGCCGCGTTGCCCAGGCCCTGGTAGGGCACCGACAACATCATCGCGACGTCACCCCAGCAGGCCTCGAGGGTCTGCAGCAGCGCCGCCATGTTGGCGCCGTTGTGGTTTTGGTCCCGGTCCTTGTTCTCGTCGCCCAGGTTGTCGGCCCCGGCGAATTCGATGGATTCCGAGGCGCCCGCGAACAGGTTGTAGAGCGTGTCGAGTTCGACCGGGTAGGCGTGTTCGGCGAGGTCGTACTTGCGGGCGATCGGGCGCATCAGCTCCGCCGCGCCCTGGTGGGTCTTGACGGTCACCGCTTGCAGCTTGCGGGGTAGTTCCAGATTGATTGCCATGGTTGGTCTTTCGGTAGTCCGGATGACGGCTGGATGACGACTTAGATGACGACGACGCCCTCGGCCACGCCGATGGCCCGCAGGTCGCGATACCAGCGCTCGACCGGGTGCTCTTTGGTGAAGCCGTGGCCGCCGAGCAGCTGGACGCCGTCCAGGCCGATCTGCATGCCCTTGTCGGCGCCCAGCCGCTTGGCCAGCGCCGCCTCGCGGAGGAAGGGCAGGCCCTGCTCGGCGCGGGCCGCGCCGCGCCAGGTGATCAAGCGCAGGCCGTCCAGCTCGATGGCGATGTTGGCGCACATGAACGCGACCGCCTGGCGATGGGCGATCGGCTCACCGAAGGCCTCGCGCTCCTTCACGTAGGGCACGACGTAGTCGAGCACCGCGTGCGAGGTGCCCACCGCCAGCGCCGCCCAGCCCAGCCGGGCCAGCGCGATCGCCTCCGAGTAGTCGGCGTCGGTGGCCTCGTCCTCGCCGAGGCGGGCGCTCAGCGGCACCGTAACCCCGGAGAGCTCCACCTGGCCCAGGGCCGCCGCGCGGATGCCCATACTCGGATCCGCCTTGACGGCAAGGCCTTTGGTCGACGACTCCACGACGAACAAAGCCGGCTTGCCGTTCAGCTGCGCGCCGATGATGAACAGTTCGGCGTCGGCCGCCGCCGGAACCAACGACTTCACGCCGTCGAGGCGGTAGCCGCTCGGTGTGCGCACCGCGGTCGTCTTCAGCATGGTGGGGTCGAACAGCGGTTGCGGCTCGGCGATGGCGACGCAGGCCTGTGGAACGTTCTCGCCGGCGAACTCGTGCAGATAGGTGGCCTGCTGGTCCGCGCTGCCCCAATGGGTCAACGCGGCGGCCACACCGCCGGGGGCCAGGATCGGCAGGGCCAGACCCATGTCGCCGTAGGCGAGCGCCTCGGCCGCCAGCACGTTGGTCACGCTGGAGCGGTGGGCGGCGATGCCGTCGAAGTCCTCGGGGATGTTGATCGCGGTGATGCCCAGCTCCGCGGCTTTGGCGATCAGGTCGGCGGGGTAGGTCGCGGCCTCGTCGGCCTCGGGCGCCGCCGGCCGCAGCACCTCTTCGGCGAATTCGGTGAGGGTCTCGACGATCAGCTTTTGGTCGTCGTCGGGCGTCAGGTCGAAGTAGTCCTTGCCGCTCGACTTCAGGCGGGTCGGTCCGCTGCGCAGGTTCTGCACGCGCTTGAACTGCCGGGAGGCGGCGGCCGCGGTGGAGAATACGGTCTTCGTGCCGTACTGCAGCCCCCGGTTGACCGGGTCGCGCAGCCGGTATTTGTCCAGGAACTCCTGGCCCATGAGCGGGGTGAGCAGCGCGATGGCGATGTCGACGCCCGTGCGCTTGTGGTGTTGTAACCCGACCGCGCTCTCGTGGTCTTTCCGTTTGCGACCGGAGCGGGCGGATTTCGAAGTCTTTGTTGAACCGGAACGACTGTCGGTCATCTGGGCGCCTCTGTTGTTGGGGCAGTGCGGATAGGCCTATCTTACTCCGGAGTAAGATCACAGAGAACACTTGTTAACTAATTCACAGCGCCGGTATCCAGGCTGCGCAGCACGTGGGCATGCAGCGGCCCGTTCGTCGCCACGGCGCTGCCGCGGTGCGGTCCCGGCACGCCGTCCAGGCCGGTCATCGTCCCGCCCGCCTCGCGGACCAGGACGTCGAGCGCGGCGAGGTCCCAGACCGAAACCTCGGGTTCGGCGGCGATGTCGACGGCCCCTTCGGCCACCAGGCAATAGGAGAGGAAGTCGCCGAAGGCGCGCACCCGCCAGACGGCGTCGGTCAGCGCGATGAAGCGGTCCCGCAGACCGCGGTCCGCCCAGCCGGACAGGCTGGAAAACGACAGACTGGCCGAATCAAGTTGCGCCACTGAGGAAACCGATAGCCGCCGCGGCGCGGCGCCGTCGACGCCTGCGAAGGCGCCCCGGCCGCGCGCGGCCCACCAACGCCGCTGCAGCGCCGGGGCGCTGACGACGCCGACGGCGGGCACACCGTCTTCGAGCAGCGCGATCAAGCTGGCCCACACGGGCACGCCCCGCACGAAGTTCTTCGTGCCGTCGATGGGGTCGATGATCCACTGCCGTCCGGTGAAAGCGGTGGTCCCGCCGAACTCCTCGCCGACGACGCTGTCGTGCGGCCGTTCGCGGCCCAGCGCCTCGCGCAGCTCGGTCTCCACCCCGCGATCGGCGTCGGTGACCGGGGTCAGGTCGGGTTTGGTGTCAACGCGCAGGTCGAGGGCGCCGAAGCGGGCCGACGTCAGCGCGTCCGCGCGGTCGGCCAGCGCGAGCGCCAATGTCAGATCGTCCCGACTCATGACGCAGTCCTATCACGGCTCTACCATGGCGGCGTGTGGGAATTCGGAGTCCTGATCCTGCTGCTGGCCGTGTTGGCGGTCGCCCTCGCCCAGCGGTTCGGGCCGCGCGGCCCCCGCGGCGAGCTGCTGAACGGAACGCTGCTGGTGACCGGCGTCAGCCCGCGGCCCGAGGCCACCGGTGAGCAGTTCGTCACCATCGCCGGTGTGATCAACGGGCCCACCGTCAGTGAGCACGCCGTGTATCAGCGCATGGCGGTCGATGCCGACAACTGGCCGACCATGGGCCAGTTGTTCCCGGTCGTGTATTCGCCGAAGAATCCGGACAACTGGAGGTTAGCGCCCTCCGAGCCGCCGCCGGCGTAGCGCCCGTCAGCCGGCCGCGGGCGGGCGTGCCATCACCGTGATCCGCACGCCGTAGCGCGGGACCACCATCGCGGCCCGCGAGACTCGCATCCCCGGTAGCCCGGGCACGCCGGGCGTCGTTCGCGCCAGCGCCTCAGTCGGCGCGGCGGAGAAGCCACCGACCGGCAACTCCGGCAACCCCGGAGTGGGGTTGCCGGTCGCGGACGCCCAGCCGGCGGGCACCGACATCGCCCCGATCCTTCCGGCGCCGGCGAACACCGCCCGAACGCCGCCGCCCGGGCCCGACGCGGCACCGCTCAGCGCGGGCGCAGCGGGCATTCCGGCCGGAGCCGCCCCGAGGTTCGGCAAAATGCCTAAGTTCTTGTCGGCCTGGATGATTCCCGCGGGAAACCCTTCCGAATTGAGCAGCGCGTTGAACGTGGTCTGGACGCCCTGGATGGTGTCGAGTATCCGGAAAAGTTGCGAGGACGAGCCGGGCGCTGCGGGGGTCACCACCTGCGAGCCCGTGCCCGAGTTCGAGGCGCCGGCGGTGGCTTGCGCGACGGCCGCCTGCTGGGCGGGCACCCCACCCGGGTCGGTGGTTTGGCGCGGGGAGGAGAAGGGCGAAAACTGCACCGCCGCGGCCGAACTGGCGCAGTAGCTGTACATCGCGGCGGCGTCCTGAGCCCAATACTCGGCGTATTGCGCCTCGGTGGCGGCGATCGCGGCGGTGTTCTGTCCGAAGAAGTTCGTCGCTATCAGCATTGCCAATTGGCTGCGGTTGGCGGCGACCGCGGGTGGCGGCACCGTCATGGCATGCGCCAGCTCGTAGGCCGCCGCGGCCGCCCGGGCGTGCGTCGCCGCCTGCTGAGCCCGCTCGGCGGTGGAATACAGCCAAGCCACATAGGGCGCCGCGCTGGCCGCCATGGCCTGGGAGGCGGGCCCGTACCAGTGCAACCCCGTCAGCCCGGACAGCACCGACTCGTAGACGGCGGCCGTGATGCTCAACTCCGCCGACAGCGAGTCCCAGCTCCCGGCGGCGGCCAGCAACGAGCCGGACCCCGGGCCGGCGTAGAGCCGGCCGGAGTTCACCTCTGGTGGCAGGAGGCCGAAATCCATTGTGTGACAGCCCTATGAGCGCGTACAACGAAGCTGCGTGCGGCGAACGGTTCGTTCTATCTCCGACGGCAGTTGGCGGATCGGCGGCACGTCAGCCGGCGGCCGGCGGGCGGGGGATCACGGTGAGCCGCATCCCGTAGCGGGGCGGTGCGCCCACGCCGACGGAGCGCGCGGCGCCGCTGCCCGGCATGCCCGGATAACCCGGGTACCCGGACGCCACCGGCTCCTCGGTGCCGGGCAGCGTGGTGAAGCCGGCGGGCGATAGCGGCGAGATATGGGTGCTCGTCGGTGCCGACCAGCTTGCGGGCACCGACATCGGCCCGATCGAGCCGGCGTGCGAGAGCGTCGCGGTGATGTTGCCCAGGCCTCCGCCCAGGCCCGCCGTCGCGCCGCGAAGCGCGGGCGCCGCGATGGCGGGGGCGAGATTGGCGGCCGCCGCCCCGGGCTTGGCGAGGATGCCCAGATTGTTCTCGGCCCCAATGATTCCCGATACGAACTGCTCCATGTTGTAGGGAGCGCTGAAGCCGACGCCCGTGCCCTGAATGAGGTCGAGGACTCGGAAGGCGTTGTTATTGTTGGCGGCCGCCAGCGGAGCGGCGCCGACTCCCGATTGCGGGTCCGGCGCCGAAAGTTGGCTGGTTTGCGGTGAGAACGACTGCGCCACAGCCTTGTTGGCGGCCGTCCTGGCGCTGGCCGTGGCCACCGCGGTGTCCTGGGCGCCCACCCCGGACTCGTTGGTGGATTTGCTCGCGGCGGTGAACTTCGGCAACCGCGTCGCCGCCGCCGAGGAGGCGGCGTAACCCGACATCGCGGCGGTGTCCTGAGCCCAGAAATCGGCGTATTGCGCCTCGACGGCCGCGATGGCGGCGGTGTTCTGGCCCACGATGTTCGTCGCCAGCAGCGACGCGAGCAGGGTGCGGTTGGCGGCGATCACCGGGGGCGGCACCGTCATCGCGTACGCCTGCTCGTACGCCGCCACGGCCGTTCGCGCCTGCATGGCGGTTTGTTGCGTCTGCTCGGCGGTCGCCTGCAACCACGCCAGGTAGCGGGCGGCCGCGAACGCCATCGCGTCGGCCGCCGAGCCGCGCCACTGCAGGCCCAGGCTCAAGAGCACCGATTCGTACGACGCGGCGGTGGAGGCCAGCTCGGCCGACAACGCGTCCCAGCTTCCCGCGGCGGCCAACAACGAGGCCGGCCCGGGCCCGGCGTACATCCGGGCGGAATTGATTTCCGGTGGAAGAAAAGCCCAATCCATGATGTCCCATCCCTGTGAAGGCAAACGTGAATAACGCCGGGGCTGAACGCATCGGCGTTGTTTGGCAAATCTGTTGGCCGCTCCCACACCGCTTTGCCGGATCGGCAAAGCTCACCCCGGGTGACTGGGCGGCCGAGCGCGAGCGCTCACGTGCTGTCTAGCGGGCAGCGTGGCGCTTATCGAGGTGGCGGACCGTGCGCACAGGGCATCGCAATGGATCCTTCGATGTTCGGGCAATTCAAAGGTCGCAGGCGCGGACGGCGCTTGCGGGGTTTTGCGGCTATTCCGGCGCCGGCCAGCCAGAATTAAGGACTTGTTTCCCTGTAGTTCATCTTCTGTTAACCGAGCTCGCTTGCCCCGATGCCGGCAGGAAGGACACGAAACCCGCTGCGGGACTTGCTAATTCACCCCGGTGCGGCCGCTTGCGGCGCGCGTTGTTGGGCACGTGTCAAGCACACCCAGGGGCGCTCAGCCGTGGCTGATCCGCAGCAGCTCTTGCAGGTTGGGCAGCTTGACCCGCGGCCGCCCGTGCGGCTCACCGGCGGCCCGCTCATGGCGGTCGATGATCTCCCAGTGCTCGGAGGTGACCAGCTTGGGCTGGCGTGCGGCCAGCCAGTTGGCCAGCTGGTCGGCGTGGTCGTCGGGGAAATCCGCCAACTCGCCCCTCGCGCGTCCCAAGTCGGCGAGCAGGGTGTCGACGGTGTCCTGGGAGTCCTTCTTGTTCGTGCCGATGACGCCGGTCGGGCCGCGCTTGATCCATCCGGCGACGTATTCGTTGCGGCTGCCCTCCACCCGGCCGGCGGCGTTGGGGATGGTCGCGGTCTTCTCGTCGAACGGCAGCCCCGGCGTGGGCATGCCGCGGTAGCCGACCGACCGCACGACGAGCTGAACCGGCAGCTCCTCGCGCTCGCCGGTGTCCTTGGCCGAGACCCGGCCGCTCTCGTCGGTGACCAGCTCGTTGCGGCCCAGCACGATGCTCTCGACCTTGCCGTCGCCCTTGATCTCGATGGGAGAGGTCATGAACTGGAACACGATTCGACGGTGGTCGGGCCGTGGGGCGCGTTCGGCGTAACCGCGCAACACCTTGATGTTCAGTTTCGTCGTCTTGTCCGCGGCGGCCTCGTCTTCGGCGGTGATGCCCTCCAGCTGCGCCGGATCGACGATCACGTCGACCCCTTCCAGGTCCGCCAGCTCGCGCAACTCCAGCGTGGTGAACGCGGTCTGCAGCGGCCCCCGCCGCCCGATGATGACCACCTCCTCCACGCCACACGGCCGCAGCGAGTCCAGGGCGTGGTCGGCGATGTCGGTGCGTGCGAGCACATCGGGATCGGTCACCAGGATGCGGGCGACGTCGAGGGCGACGTTGCCGTTGCCGACCACGACCGCGCGGGCGCCCGACAGGTCGGGGCCGGGTTCTTGGAAGTGCGGGTGCGCGTTGTACCAGCCCACGAATTCGACGGCGGCCATGCTGCCGGGCAGGTCCTCGCCGGGGATCCTCAACGACCGGTCGGATTGCGCGCCGATGGCATAAATCACCGCGTCATAGCGGTCGGACAGCTCCCCGGGGTGCACGTGTTCGCCGACCACCACGTTGCCGAAGAAGCGGAAGCGCGGATCTTCGGCGGTTTTTTCGAACTGCTTGCTGATCGACTTGATCTTGGGGTGGTCGGGCGCGACGCCGGAGCGCACCAGCCCCCACGGGGTGGGCAGCATTTCCAGCATGTCGACGGCGACATCGATCCCTTCGGCCGCGTCGGCCGCCTTGAGCAGGGATGACGCGGCGAAGAATCCCGACGGTCCGGAGCCGACGATTGCAACGTGGTAGGGGCGCATACTCGACCTTCTATTCGTGCCCGGTTAGCGCGCGGGGGGCTGCGGGCGCGCGGCGCGGGGTGCACATGACCGTGACTCGATGCTAAACGCATGACCGCTGGTCGTGGCCCGGGCACTCGCCGGGAGCCGGGGTCCCCGGTGGGTCCCGGTAACGTGGTCCGCTGTGGAACCCGACCGTCAAGCCGATATCGCCGCCCTTGACTCCACCCTGACCACGGTGGAGCGGGTGCTCGATGTGGACGGTTTGCGCAGCCGGATCGAGAAGCTCGAACACGAGGCGTCGGATCCCAAGTTGTGGGATGACCAGAGCAACGCGCAGCGGGTGACCAGCCAGTTGTCCCACGCGCAGGGGGAGCTGCGCCGCATCGAAGAGCTGCGGCAGCGGCTCGACGACCTCCCGGTGCTCTACGAGCTGGCGGCGGAGGAGGGCGAAGATGCTGCCAGCAGGGGTGAAGCGCTGGCCGAGGCGGACGCCGAGCTGAAGGCGCTGCGCGCGGATATAGAGGCCACCGAGGTGCGCACACTGCTCTCGGGTGAGTACGACGAGCGCGAGGCGTTGGTCACCATCCGCTCCGGCGCCGGCGGGGTGGACGCCGCCGACTGGGCCGAGATGCTGATGCGCATGTACATGCGGTGGGCCGAGCAACACAAGTATCCCGTCGAGGTGTTCGACACCTCCTACGCCGAAGAGGCGGGCATCAAGAGCGCGACGTTCGCGGTGCACGCCCCGTTCGCGTACGGCACGTTGTCGGTCGAGCAGGGCACCCATCGGCTGGTGCGGATCAGCCCGTTCGACAACCAGAGCCGACGTCAGACGTCGTTCGCCGAAGTCGAGGTTCTTCCTGTGGTGGAGACCACCGATCACATCGACATACCGGAAGGCGATGTGCGCGTTGACGTTTACCGTTCCAGCGGCCCGGGCGGGCAGTCGGTGAACACCACCGACTCGGCGGTTCGTTTAACCCACATCCCAACGGGTATCGTCGTGACTTGCCAGAACGAAAAATCGCAACTGCAGAACAAGATCTCGGCGATGCGCGTGCTTCAGGCAAAGTTGTTGGAGCGCAAGCGTTCCGAAGAACGCGCGGAGCTGGACGCGTTGAAAGGCGAAGGCGGCAGTTCGTGGGGCAACCAGATGCGCTCCTACGTCCTGCACCCGTACCAGATGGTCAAGGACCTGCGGACCGAGTACGAGGTCGGCAACCCGGCGGCCGTCCTGGACGGGGACATCGACGGGTTCCTGGAAGCGGGAATCCGGTGGCGCAACCGAAAAGATGACGACTAACACAACTCTTCAAGCCTCGACCGCCTCGATAAAAGCGCTGGGCTGGCACGAATTTTGGCGCGGCGAAATCGGTCAATGGATCATCACGCGCGGTCTGCGGATCGTCATGGTGCTGATCGTCGCGGTGCTGGCGGCCCGGTTCGTCAACTGGGTGGCTCAGCAGGTGACCCGTCAACTCAACCTGGGCTTCGCCGAGAGCGACGCGCTGGTGCGCTCGGAGGCCACCAAGCACCGTCAGGCGATGGCCTCGGTGATCTCCTGGGTGTCGGTGGTCCTCATCGGCATCTGGGTGATGATGCAGATCGCCAGCGTGCTGCAGTTTTCGGTCGGGGGACTGGTCGCGCCGGCCACCGTGGTCGGCGCCGCCCTGGGTTTCGGCGCGCAGCAGCTGGTGCGGGACCTGCTCTCGGGCTTCTTCATCCTCGCCGAGCGCCAGTACGGCTTCGGTGACCTGGTCACCCTCACCGTCGTCTCCTCGACGGAGGCCAGCGGCACGGTCGAGAACGTGACGTTGCGGGTGACGCGACTGCGCTCACCGGACGGCGAGGTGTTGACCATTCCGAACGGGCAGATCGTCAAGGTGGTCAACCTGTCCAAGGACTGGGCCCGCGCGGTGGTCGACATCCCGGTGTCCACCAGCGCAGACCTGAACCGGGTCAACGAGGTCTTGCACCAGGAGTGCGACCGCGCGATGGACAACCCGGGGCTAGGCGAGTTGCTGCTGGATGCGCCCACCGTGATGGGCGTGGAGAGCATCGAGGTCGACACCGTCACCCTTCGCCTGGTGGCCCGCACGCTGCCCGGCAAGCAGTTCGAGGCCGGGCGGCAGCTGCGCGTCCTGGTCATCCGGGCGCTGGCCCGCGTCGGCATCGTGACGGCGGCGGACGCGACCGTGGGCCTGGTCGACGACCCGTCCGTGCCGGTCGCCCAGGCTGCCGAGGAGGTAGCCGGCGACGACGTCCAAGGTGCGGTGCAGAAACGTTGAAATTGACCCTGAGCCTTTTCGAGAAACGCAGCGAAGACACCGAACATCGCTGGCCGAAGTACATGTTCGGCGGGCGGGTCCGCACGTCCACCCTGGTGCTGATCATCGCCTTTTTCGCGGTGTGGTGGGTCTACGACACGTACCGCCCCGAAGCGGCGCCCAAGCCGCCGGCGCAGCAAGTGGTGCCGCCGGGCTTCGTGCCCGACCCCAACTACACGTGGGTGCCCCGCAGCCGCGTGCAGGAGCCGCCGGCCACCACGCACACGCCGACCCCGACGAGCACGCCGTCGCCCGCGCCCCCGCCACCGCCGGTGACGACGACCACGACGACGCCGCCGTTGCAGCTCCCGCAGCTGCCCTGCCTGCTGCCGGCGCCGTTCTGTCCGCCCAGCACAAGCCCGCCCACACCGCCGCCTCCGCTCCCGCAGCCGGGGCCCGGACCGGCGCCCAGTTCGCCGCTGCCAGCCAGTTGACTTGGCTTGCCAGCGAAAATCACGGCTACACTGGCGTGCCGTGATGATCACCCTCGACCATGTCAGCAAGAAGTACAAAGCGTCGGCGCGTCCGGCGTTGGAGGACGTCAGCGTCAAAATCGACAAGGGTGAATTCGTCTTCCTGATCGGCCCGTCGGGCTCCGGTAAGTCGACATTCATGCGGCTGCTGCTCGGCGAGGAGAACCCGACCTCCGGCGACATCCGGGTGTCGAAGTTTCACGTCAACAAGCTGCGCGGGCGGCACGTCCCGAAGCTGCGCCAGGTGATCGGGACCGTCTTTCAGGACTTCCGGCTGTTGCAGCAGAAGACCGTGTACGAGAACGTCGCGTTCGCGCTGGAGGTGATCGGTCGGCGGACCGACGCGATCAACCGCGTGGTGCCCGAGGTGCTGGAAACCGTCGGCCTGTCCGGCAAGGCCAACCGGCTGCCGCACGAGTTGTCCGGTGGCGAGCAGCAACGCGTGGCGATCGCCCGCGCCTACGTGAACCGGCCCCTGGTTCTCTTGGCCGACGAGCCGACTGGCAATCTCGACCCAGACACCAGTAAGGACATCATGGATTTGTTGGAGCGGATCAACCGCACGGGGACGACGGTGCTGATGGCGACGCACGACCACCACATCGTCGACTCGATGCGTCAGCGCGTCGTGGAGCTGTCCTTGGGGCGGCTGGTTCGTGACGAGCAACGCGGCATCTATGGGATGGACCGCTAAGTGCGCTTTGGCTTCCTGTTCAACGAGGTCCTGACCGGTCTTCGTCGCAACGTCACGATGACGGCCGCGATGATCCTGACCACGGCGATCTCCATCGGGCTGTTCGGCGGTGGCCTGTTGGTGGTCCGGTTGGCCGACAACTCGCGCGAGATCTATCTCGATCGCGTCGAGACGCAGGTGTTCCTCACCGACGACATCTCCGCCAACGACGCGACCTGCGCGTCGGGTCCGTGTAAAGCGCTGCGGGACAAGATCGATGCGCGCCAGGACGTCAAGTCGGTGCGCTTCGTCAACCGGCAGGACGCGTACAACGACGCGATCAAGAAGTTCCCGGAGTTCAAAGACGTTGCGGGCAAAGAATCGTTTCCGGCGTCGTTCATCGTCAAGCTGAACAACCCTGAACAGCACGCGGAATTCGATGCCGCGATGCAGGGCCAGCCTGGCGTGCGCAGCATCCTCAACGAAAAGGATTTGATCGACCGGCTGTTCGCCGTGCTGGACGGACTGCGCAACGCCGCGTTCGCCGTCGCGCTGGTGCAGGCCGTCGGTGCAATCCTGCTGATTGCCAACATGGTCCAGGTCGCCGCCTACACGCGACGCACCGAGATCGGGATCATGCGGCTGGTTGGCGCCAGCCGCTGGTACACCCAGCTGCCGTTCCTGTTGGAGGCGATGCTGGCTGCGGCCATCGGTGTGGCCATCGCGGTGGTCGGCTTGGTCCTGGTGCGGGCGTGGTTCCTGGACAACGCGCTAAGCCAGTTCTACCAAGCGCATTTGATCGCGAAGGTCGACTACGCCGACATCCTCTACATCTCGCCGTGGCTGTTCCTGCTCGGCGTGTCGATGGCCGGCCTGACGTCCTACGCCACGCTGCGCCTCTACATCCGGCGGTAGCTATGGCGAAAGATCCCGGCCGGGGGAAGGCGGCGGGCGACAAGCGCGGCGGCAAACGAGTCATTGCCACCAATCGCAAAGCGCGGCACAACTATTCAATTCTCGAAGAGTTCGAGGCCGGGGTGGCGTTACAGGGCACCGAGGTGAAGAGTCTGCGCGAGGGCCATGCGTCGCTGGCCGACGCGTTCGCAACCGTCGACGACGGCGAAGTGTGGTTGCGCAACTTGTACATTCCGGAGTATCAGCACGGTAGCTGGACCAACCATGAGCCACGTCGCAATCGAAAGTTGTTGTTACATAGGCAACAAATCGACCGTCTGGTGGGCAAGATACGAGATGGTAACCTCGCCCTCGTGCCAATGTCTCTGTATTTCTCCGAGGGGAAGGTCAAGGTCGAGCTCGCGTTAGCGCGCGGCAAGCGAGCGCACGACAAACGACAGGACATGGCCCGCCGCGATGCCCAGCGTGAAGTGGTCCGTGAATTGGGTCGCCGAGCCAAGGGCATGAACTGATCGGGGCGGCTTACGCCCAGCTGTCGGCCGTTACGTACGGTGTCAGCGACTTTGTGGGCGGTGTGGCAGCTCGACGGGTAGCGGCGCTGCGCGTGATGCTGGTGGTCTATCCGATCGAGACGTTCTTGTTGGCGGCGATGGCCCTCGCCGTGGGCGGCCCGATTTCGCGCGGCGCCATCTTCTGGGGCGCCCTCTACGGCGTCGGGATGGCGGTTGGCATGTGGGCCTTCTTCGCGGCGCTGGGCGCCGGGCCCATCTCGGTGGTGTCACCGTTGGCGGCCGTCCTCAACGCCGCCGTGCCGGTGGCGGTCGGGGTGGCGCTGGGGGAGCGGCCGGGTCCAGGGGCGTCGGTGGGCGTCGTATTGGCGCTCGTTGCCGTCATGCTGGTGAGCCGCGAGGCGACCGCCCAAGGGGTCACGCCGTATCGATTCACCCCCAAGGTGGCGTGGCTCACGCTGCTCGCCGGCTCGGCGATGGGGCTGAATCTGGTTTTTCTGCACCAGGCGCCGCACGCGTGCAAGCTGTGGCCGCTGGTCTTCGCGCGGCTCTCGGCGACCGTGGTGATCTTCGTGATGGCGGCGGCCAGCGACAACCTGCGCGCCCCGCGCGGCAAGCCGATGAAGCTGGCCTGGGCCGTCGCATTTCTGGACATCTGCGCCAACGTGACCATGCTGCTGGCCCTGCACACGTGGTTGCTCTCGCTGGCCAGCATCCTGATCTCGCTCTACCCGGCGGCCACGGTGGTGCTGGCCATGATCGTGCTGCGCGAGCGGCTGACCCGCTGGCAAGGGTTCGGCATGGTGATGGCCATGGGCTCGGTGGCCATGATCGCCGCCAGCTGAGGCTGCGCCTGTCGATTCGGCGTCCGATCGGCCTACTATCCGACCATGGCCGATCGCCCCGTCACCAAGCTCGACAAGTCCGAGGTACTCGCCGGTCTGTTCGCGGTGTGGGACGACATCGCCGCGCTGCTGGGCGGGTTGCCGGAAGGCGAATGGCAGGCGTCCAGCCCGCTGCCGGGCTGGGACGTCAAGGCGCTGGTGGCGCACATGATCGGCACCGAATCCTTCCTCGCCGGCGTCCCCGCGCCCCAGCCGGACATCGACGTCTCGACCCTCGACCATGTCCGCAACGACATCGGCGTGATGAACGAGTGCTGGGTCCGCTACCTCAGCGCCGAAGCCGGCGCGGACGTCATCAAGCGGTTCAAGGACATCACCGACGAGCGGCGCAAGGCGTTGACGGACATGTCCGCGCAGGACTGGGACGCGGCGACGTTGACGCCGGTCGGCCCGGAGAGTTACGGGCGGTTCATGCGCGTCCGGGTGTTCGACTGCTGGATGCACGAACAGGACATCCGCGAGGCGCTGCGCTGGCCGCCGTCCGACGATCAGCTGGTCGGGCCCGCGGCGGAGCTCTCCCTCGACGAGATCGAAGCCACGATGGGCTACGTGGTCGGCAAGCGCGCCAAAGCGCCCGAGGGTTCCCGGGTGCTGTTCGATCTGACCGGGCCGCTGTCGCGCAGCATCCGCGTCGCCGTCGACGGGCGGGCCCAAGTGGTCGACGACTTCGGTGGTCAGGAGCCGACGGTGACGATCCGGCTGGACGGGCTGCAGTTCACCAGGCTCGCCGGTGGGCGGCCGATGTGCCCCACCCGCGCGCAGGGCGTTGAGCTGGGCGGTAACGAGGACGTCGCCGCCCAGGTCGTCGAGCACCTCAATTTCGTGATCTGATCGCAGCGCCGGGGCGGAAGACAACGTCGTTGCCGCGCGTTGATAGCGGCGTACCATGGATTGTCCTGCCGAAAGTCGGCGGGGATGCGAGGGGCTGAACGGTTTCGACTTCGCGCATCGAATCAAGGGAAGCGTGCCGGTGCAGGCAAGAGACCACCGTAAGCGTCGTTGCAACCAATTAAGCGCCGATTCACATCAGCGCGACTACGCTCTCGCTGCCTAAGCGACAGCTAGTCCGTCAGACCGGGAAAGCCCTCGACCCGGAGCCTGGCGTCAGCTAGAGGGATCCACCGATGAGTTCGGTCGCGGGACTCATCGGGACACCAACAGCGACTGGGATCGTCATCCTGGCTGGTTCGCGTGACCAGGAGATCCGAGTAGAGGCATAGCGAACTGCGCACGGAGAAGTCTTGAGGGAATGCCGTAGGACCCGGGTTCGATTCCCGGCAGCTCCACCAAAGGGCCGCAGAGATGCGGCCCTTTTTGCTGGTGCACAGGCTGATTGGGTACGAGTGCAAGGAGCGCCGTGGACGGCAAACGAATGCTTCTGCTGATCGCCGTGGCCGGCGTCGCGGGCTTGGCGGCATGTGGCAACACGACCACGACGCCCGCGGAGCCGCCGTCGATCGCCGGCGAGCCGTTCGGCGAGGTGGATGGAACCCCGGTGACCCGCTACACGCTCACCAACGGGCACGGCATGCGCGTGCGAATCCTGACCTACGGCGGCATCATTCAGTCGATCGAGGTCCCCGACCGCACCGGACATGTCGGGAATGTGGTGCTGGGCTTTCCGGCCCTGGACGGCTACCTGAACAACACGGGATCCGCCAAGACCTACTTCGGCGCGATCATCGGCCGCTACGGCAACCGGATCGCCAAGGGGGCATTTTCGTTGAACGGCAACGAGTATCACCTGCCGGTCAACAA